>NZ_KV788599.1:0-37940 GCF_001807365.1 Corynebacterium sp. HMSC06G04
CACGGAGTTGACAACCTATATAGGAACACCCCCCAAGAAACTAGAGACACATCACAAAATGTGTTGACGTAGGTCACAGATCTCCCATATACTGACCAACCATTCAGTAAGTAATACCCCGCTTACTCCTCCATCCGGATAGAAGGATTTCCTCCATGACTACCACTGACTCCGCACTCGCCAGCGCAGAGGCAGAAGCACGCTTCGACGAGCTCATTGCGGAAGATTCCCGCATTGAGCCCACCGACTGGATGCCGGCCGCCTATCGCAAGACGCTGACCCGCCAGATCTCCCAGCACGCGCACTCCGAGATCATCGGCATGCAGCCAGAAGCCAACTGGATCACCCGCGCACCATCACTTAAGCGCAAGGCAATCCTCATGGCCAAGGTGCAGGACGAGGCAGGCCACGGCCTTTACCTCTACTCCGCCGCCGAGACCCTCGGCACCTCCCGCGATGAGCTGGTACAACAGCTTCTTGATGGCACGGCGAAGTACTCCTCCATCTTCAACTACCCGGCGCGCACCTGGGCAGACATCGGAGCAATCGGCTGGCTGGTCGACGGTGCGGCAATCTGCAACCAGGTCCCACTGTGCCGCGCTTCCTATGCCCCATACGGCCGCGCCATGGTGCGCATCTGCAAGGAAGAATCCTTCCACCAGCGCCAAGGCTGGGAGATCCTCTACGAACTCTCCCACGGCACCGAGGAGCAAAAGCAGATGGCGCAAGAGGCCATCAACCGCTTCTACGGCCCAGCCCTGCAAATGTTCGGCCCACCAGATGATGATTCCCCGAACTCCAAGCAGTCCATGGAGTGGAAGATCAAGCGTTTCTCCAACGATGAACTGCGCCAGCGCTTCGTCGACATGATCGTCCCGCAGGCTGAGGCCCTAGGCCTCCACTTCGAAGACCCGGACCTTAAGTGGAACGAGGAGCGTGGCCACTACGACTTCGGCGAGCTGGACTGGGCCGAATTCAAGTCCGTCATCAAGGGCGAGGGTCCGTGCAACGTGCAGCGTATGCAGCGACGTCGCCAAGCGCATGACGACGGCGCCTGGGTCCGCGAGGCAGCAGCTGCTTATGCCGAGAAATACCACAACGTCGACTCCGCCCTGTCGGCCTAATCCGCTCCACATCAACCAAAGGAAACCCCATGTCTGAAAATCAATGGCCAATGTGGGAAGTCTTCGTCCGCTCTTCCCGCGGCTTGTCCCACGTCCACGCTGGTTCTTTGCACGCGCCCGACGCAACCATGGCGCTGCGTAACGCGCGCGATCTATACACCCGCCGCAACGAAGGCACCTCCGTGTGGGTAGTTCCCACCGAAGCAATGTCTTCTTCCGATCCTGACTCCAAGGGCGGCTTCTTCGAGTCCCCGCAGGGCAAGAGCTACCGCCACGCCACCTACTACGACAAGTCCGAGGGGGTGCCGCACCTGTGAGTGGATTCGCAACCGCCGATTCTGCGACCAAGCAGTCGCAGGGTAACGGCATTACCGCAGAAGACATCGCCGCTTCCGGCGCCGTGGCCTCGGAAGACGTTGCTGCTTACGCACTAACGCTTGGCGACGACGCCCTTATCCTCGCCCAGCGCCTGGGCTGGTGGATCTCCCGCGCCCCAGAGATGGAAGAGGACATCGCACTCGGAAATATCGCACTCGACCTCATCGGCCATGCCCGCTTCCTTCTGACCTACGCGGGTACTGCTTATGGCAAAACTGAGGACGATCTCGCCTACTTCCGCAACGAAGAACAATTCCGTTCCTGCCGCCTCGTGGAGCAGGAAAACGGCGACTTTGGCCAGACCATCGCACGCCAGCTGCTCTTTTCCTACTACCAGTACGGTCTCTACACCGCCCTGCTGGCATCCAAGGATGAGACGCTAGCGGCCATCGCGGCAAAAGCCATCAAGGAAGTCGAGTACCACGTCGACCACGCCAATCAGTGGATCCTCCGCCTTGGCCTGGGCACCGAGGAATCCAAGCGCCGCGTGCAGGCAGGCCTGAATTACATGTGGCCTTACCTCGACGAGCTCTTCGAGGATCTGCCGGTGCACGAGAAACTCGCCGCCGAAGAGATTGCCGTTCTGCCTTCCTCCCTGCGCGCTGAGTTCGACGAGCGCATCGCGCACGTCCTTGGCAAGGCCGAACTGGATATCCCGCAGGTAAAGCAGGCTCGTTCCGGCCAGCGCGGCGGCGGTTTTTCCGAGTACCGCGGCTACATCCTCGCCGAGATGCAATCGCTCGCCCGCCAGCATCCGGGCGCTACCTGGTAAGGAGTTTGACCACTGTGACCATCACTGATACCTCTCATCCCCTGCGCCCGGCAGCGCCTGCCGACGCCCAGGTATGGGACGTCGCCGCGCAAGTCCCCGACCCCGAGATTCCCGTCATCTCGATTGCGGACCTGGGGATTCTGCGCGCAGCGAAGCTAGAAGACGACGTCGCAGTGGTAACCATTACTCCGACCTACTCGGGCTGCCCCGCCATGGAGCACATCACCGCGGATATCACCGCAGCGCTGGGGCAGGCAGGCTACAGCGCTGCCCGCGTGGACCTAGTGCTGCAGCCGGCGTGGACCACCGACTGGATCACCGAGTTGGGCCGCAAGAACCTCAAGGATTATGGCATCGCGCCGCCAACCGGCAAGTCCCGCGCGGCAAACTCTGGACCCATCCCGCTGACCCTTGGTCCCCCACCTGCCATCGAATGCCCACACTGCGGCTCCCGCCGCACCCGCAAGCTCGCCCAATTTGGCTCTACTTCCTGCAAGGCACTGTATAACTGCCTGGACTGCCTAGAGCCTTTCGACTACTTCAAGGTGCACTAATGACCACCACAATCCCCGCTAAGAAGAAGGCTACGTTCAACACCCTGACCGTGACCGGTGTACGTAAGCTCACCGAAGACTCCGTCGAGGTTTCCTTCGCAGTCCCCGCCGAACTCCAGGAAGACTACAACTACATCCCCGGCCAGTACGTGGCACTGCGTGCCGAGATCAACGGCCAGGAAGTGCGTCGCTCCTATTCCATCTGCGATGTGCCGCGCGACGGTGTCATCCGCGTGGCCATCAAGCGCGACCGCGGCGGCATCTTTTCTACCTGGGCCAACGAGGAGCTAACCCCCGGTACCCAGATGGACGTGATGAACCCGCAGGGCGCGTTTACCTCAAAGACCCACCTGACCGGCCTTAATAACCCAGAGGCCGTGCGCGAGGAGCTGGAAAAGCTTGACCATCCGCACCTCGTCGCCGTTGCCGCGGGTTCGGGCATCACCCCAATCATGGCGATTGCTCAGACCGTGCTGGCGGAGTCCCCGGAAACCACCTTCGAGCTCATCTTCGCCAACAAGGGCGGCGGAGATGTCATGTTTGCCGAGGAGATCGGTGACTTGAAGGATAAGTACCCGAACCGCTTCGCCGTCCATCACGTGCTTTCCCGCGAGCAGCGCGTCAACCCGCTGTTTTCCGGCCGCATCGACGCCGAGAAGCTGCAGACGTTGCTCGATAACGTGGTGCGCACCGAGAACGTGGACGAGTGGTTCCTGTGCGGCCCCTTCGAACTGGTCCAGCTGGTCCGCGACGAGCTCTCCGGCCGCGCTGTCGATGAGAAGAACGTGCGCTACGAGCTCTTTACCACCGGCAAGCCCACGGGCAATCAGAACCAGTCTGGCCGCCGGGTAGAAGCCGATCCAGAAGGCAACAACGTCGAAATCACCTTCCAGCTCGATGGCCTCTCCGGCTCGGTTACCTCCCCGGTTTCCGCCCACGAATCACTCCTGAACGCCGCTCTGCGCGTGCGCTCCGATGTCCCATTCGCCTGCGCCGGCGGCGTGTGCGGCACCTGCCGCGCCAAGGTCACAGAAGGCGAAGTGGAGATGGATGAAAACTACGCCCTCGAGGCCGACGAAGTGGCAGCCGGCTATGTGCTGACCTGCCAATCCCACGCCACCACGCCAAACGTCTCCCTCAACTTCGACGCTTAAAACCCACTACTTACTTTATAAAGGCACAGCATGATTGAACTACAGGTGGACGCTGAAAGCGGCGTCGCAGAACTCATCTTCAACAAGCCTAAGGCCATGAATTCTCTAGGCATTGCGGATTTGGCAGAGCTTTCCGATGCCCTCGATGCCGCAGCCAAGGCGCAGCCCAAAGCACTCATCGTCCGCGGCGAGGGCAAGAGCTTTAGCGCCGGCCGCAACATCAAGGGGCTAAACCCGCGCGAAGATGACGCAACCGACTTCCTAGCCAACAAGGTCACCCCAGTCCTGCGCCAGCTCGACGAGTTCCCCGCCCCAACCTTTGCCGCAGTCCACGGCCCCTGCCTCGGCGTAGGCCTAGGCATCGCGCTGGCCTGCGACGTTGTCTATGTCGCCGAAGACGCCAAATTCGGTTCTCCTTTTGCCAACCTCGGCGCCACCCTTGACTCCGGGGGCCACCACCTCTTCGTCGAGCGCCTCGGACCGCACCGCGCGATGGACCTCATCATCACCGGTGAGCTCATCAGCGGCGCCGAGGCTGTACGCGCGGGCCTGTTCTCCCGCGCACTCCCGGCAGAGGAGCTGCTGGACTTTACCCGGGGCGTCGCCAAGCGCGCGGCTCAAGGGGCCACCTTGGCATTCATGGCCAGCCGCAAGCTCGTCCAAGACATCCGCGACAACGGCACCGGATTGTGGGACTCCGTGGAGCAAGAAAACATCGCACAAGGAAAGCTGTGCGAGACCGAAGACTATTACGAAGGTTTTGATGCCTTCAACGAAAAGCGCAAGCCGCAGTTCAAAGGAGCATAAATGACTACCCCTAACGCATACCTCGTCTCCGGTTTCCGCACGCCAGTGGGCCGCTACGGCGGCGCGCTTTCTTCCGTGCGCCCCGACGATCTCATCGCCACCACCATCCGTCAGACCGTCGAAACCGCAGGCATCGACCCATCCCTGGTGGATGAAGTCATCATCGGAAACGCCAACGGCGCCGGCGAGGAAAACCGCAACGTCGCCCGCATGGCGTGGCTACTGGCTGGCTTCCCCGACACCGTCCCCGGTATCACCGTCAACCGCCTGTGCGCTTCGGGCATGTCCTCGATTGCGCTGGCTACCGCCCTCGTAGAGTCGGGCCAGGCGGACATCATCGTCGCAGGTGGCGTGGAGTCCATGTCGCGCGCGCCGTGGGTTATGGAAAAGCCCACCAAGGCCTTTGCCAAGCCAGGCGAGGTCTATGACACCTCCATCGGCTGGCGCTTCCCCAACTCCAAGTTCCTGGCGCAGGAAAAGATGACCTACTCCATGCCGGAAACCGCCGAAGAGGTGGCTAACGTCTACGGCATCACCCGCGAGGGCGCGGACGCATTCGCCCTGCGCTCCCACCAGCGCGCACTTCAGGCTATCGCCGACGGCAAGTTCGCTGCGGAAATCGTGCCGGTAGAGGTCAAGGACCGCAAGGGAAATGTCACCATCGTCGACACGGACGAGGGCCCGCGCCCCGAAACCTCCCTGGAAAAGCTCGCCAAGCTACGCCCGGTAACCAGCCTCGGCGAAGTCACTACGGCCGGCAACGCATCTTCGCTTAACGACGGCGCTTCCTGCGTCATCGTCGCCTCTGCAGCGGCCGTCGAAAAGCATGGTCTTAAGGCTCGCGCCCGCGTGGTCGCGAACTCCGCCCGCGGCGTCAAGCCCGAGATCATGGGAACCGGCCCTGTGCCCGCTACCCGCCAGGTGCTCGAGCGCGCTGGCTGGAGCATTGAGGACCTCGACGCGGTTGAGCTCAACGAGGCCTTCGCCTCCCAGTCCCTCGCATGCATCCGCGAGCTCGGGCTCGACGAGGACAAAGTCAATGCGTGGGGCGGAGCCATCGCTCTGGGCCACCCGCTGGGTTCCTCCGGCTCGCGTATCACGTTGACCCTGCTCAACCGTCTCGAGACCGAAGGCTTGCAGCGCGGTGTGGCCACCATGTGCGTGGGCGTGGGTCAGGGAACCGCGATTGCGATCGAGAGGGTCTAAATGAGTACCGCTATCGAGATAACCCAAGAAGAAGGCTTTGTTCTAGCCCGCCTGAACCGCCCAACGGTGCGCAATGCCATCGACGAGCAGATGGTGGCTGAGCTGCACGAACTCTGCGCGGGGTTGGAACAAGAACCGCAGATTCTCATCATCACCGGCTGCACCGTGGAAACCTCCAAGGGTCCGCGCGGCATCTTCGCCTCGGGCGCGGACATCGCCCAGCTGCGGGAGCGCCGCCGCGACGACGCCCTGCGCGGCATCAACTCCGGTATCTTTCATCGCATCGCACAGCTGCCGATGCCCGTCATCGCTGCCGTCGACGGCTATGCCCTAGGCGGCGGCTTGGAACTGGCACTCGCTGCGGATTTCCGGGTAGCCACCCCGTTTGCCAAGTTCGGCCAGCCGGAGGCCAACCTGGGAATCATCGCCGCGGCCGGCGCGCTGTGGCGGCTCAGAAACACCGTCGGTGTGCCGCTCGCCAAGGAGATTCTGCTGGCAGGACGCATCTTAAGCGGCGAAGAGGCGCTGGAGGCACATCTTATTAACGAGGTTCACTCCCCCGCTGAGCTCCTCGACGGCGCAAAGGCCCTAGCCGGGCGCATCGCCGCACTCGACCCGCTGGCCGTGCGCATTACTAAACAGCTAATGGACATGCCGGATTCCGCGCACCCCTCAGTAGACAACATCGCTCAGGCCGTGCTCTTCGAGTCTCAGGCCAAATTCGACCGCATGCAAGCATTCCTCGACCGCAAGAAGGAAAAATAAAGATGAAAACCCCGAATAAAGTTGGAGTACTAGGCGGCGGCCGCATGGGTGCCGGCATCGCGCATGCCTTCCTGGCAGCGGGTGCGCAGGTCCACGTCGTCGATATCAACGACGATGCCGTCGCAGCCGCCCGCCAGCGCGTGAAGAAGGCCATCCAGGGTTCCCTGGATCGCGGCGCTTCCGGCACCTTCGAATCGTGGGCTCAGCGCCTGACGCTGTCCACCGAGGCTGCCGACTTCGCGGGATTCCCGCTGGTAGTCGAGGCAGTCCCGGAGTCCATGGAGCTCAAGACGCAGGCATTCGCCAACGTTTCGGCGGCCGCTCCGGAGGCAGTCATCGCCACGAATACCTCTTCACTGTCCGTCTCTGAGCTCGCGGGCAGCGTCAACAATGATGTCATCGGCCTGCACTTTTTCAACCCGGTCCCGGCATCCAAGCTGGTGGAGGTCGTTATTGCCGATTCCACGCCTGAGCAGCTCGTCGAGGACGCCAAGGGCTGGGTCGAGGCGTTGGGCAAGACTGCCGTTGTGGTCAAGGATGCTCCCGGCTTCGCGTCCTCCCGCTTGGGCGTGGCCATTGCGCTGGAGGCCATCCGAATGGTGGAGGAAGGCGTTGCCTCCCCGCGCGATATCGACAACGCGATGGTGCTGGGCTACAAGTTCCCCATCGGCCCGCTCGAGCTCACCGACATCGTGGGCTTGGACGTGCGTCTCGGCATCGCCGAGTACCTCGAGTCTCAGCTCGGCGAGCGCTTTGCGCCTCCGCAGCTGATGCGCGATATGGTCGCTCGCGGGGAGCTCGGCCGCAAGTCCGGCAAGGGCTTCTACGACTACAGCTAGCGCTTTTAAGTTCCGCCGCCCTAGATGCCAAATCGGAGCGAAATCGCGACGTCGTAAAGCGCAGATTTGGCATTTAGGGCGATGTTTCGTGCACCCACTCCGGCTCTGGCGGCAGCGCGTATTCCTCCCATGGTTTAGGAAGCAGCGCCTTGTGCCAGAGGTGAACAAAGGAATAGAAACGCCGCGACCAATTGGGCGGCTGCGCTACCTGCTCCACGATGTAATCTAGGTGATGCGCCACGCAATGGCCGGTGTAGCGCAAAGTCCGCCAACCTCTTAATACGGCTTCGTTGTTCTTCCAGTGATCGCGAATCCACACGCCCAACTCGGAATGGAACTTCAGCCCGTTAATCTCGATGGCTATCTTGCGTGAGGGAATCACGATGTCCCAGCGATGCACGCCGATGAATACGTTGCATTCAATTTTCAACCCTGCCTGCTGGAGTGCCCGTGCAACCGCAATCTCCGCGCTGGAGTCGGTGAACAATACTGCGGACCTCAACAGCTCCTGCGCTCGGGCGGGCAGACTGGATATTTCAGCCCGGTCTGCCTCGACCTTCTCGCGCCCGCGATGTCCGGAATAAAGCGCCTCGCAGAGCTCGATGCCGCGGCCCCAGTCAATCTGTTCGAGAGCCAACAGCGGATTCTGCACGGAGCAGCCCAGCACTTCGCGCGTCTGCTCCCGCACGCTTCGCCGCGCGGAATAATACGTAGATGCTGGCAGACGCTTCGGTGCGGCGAGTTCTAATGGCAGTGTCACCTCGCGCTTCAAATACAACTGCGCGGCTGTCCGCCCAGTGGCGACGGCCTGCGGGTATCGCTGTTGGACCGCCCAGAGCACTTCCAGCGGCGTAGGCCTGCCCCAAACGTTGAGCCCCCGCGCAATCTTGGTGACGCGCCCGTGTTTGATGTGCGTGGCCAGTTGGCTCTTCGTCAGCCCCGACACTAAGCCCTTGTGCATGATTATCTCCCCCAATTGGAAGCTAGCACCGGCGGGCGGGGTGTGCAGCTTGAAGCGGTGGAGGCGCTCACGCCTGCCTAGATGCCAAATCGTGGCCCATTCAGGCAGCCAACATGCGTCGATTTGGCATCTAGGGCGGCTAACCTAGCTTCTTTCCACCAATGCGTTCGTGATTCGCGCGGTGCACAGGCGCTTGCCGGCTTCGTCGGTAATCACGACCTCGTGGCTACACAGCGTGCGCCCCAACTTGATGGCCGTCGCAGTTGCGGTAACCAACCCGGCGCGTCCGGAAGAGTGATGCGTGGCGTTGATGTCCACGCCCACAGCTACCTTGCCCTGCGTCGAAGCATGGATGACGGCCGCCCAGCTGCCCACGGCCTCGGCTAGGCACACCATCGCACCGCCGTGCAAGAGGCCGAAGGACTGCGTATTCCCCTCCACAGGCATTGTGGCCACAACTTTCTCCGGCGACTGTTCGAGCACCTCAACGCCCATTTTCTTGTCTAGCTCACCGAGCACAATTTGCCATTGCTGCATGGTTCTTCCTCCTCGCTATGTGATGTGGATTATACTAACTTAAATTACTGACCGAACGATCAGTTACTCGCGAAAGGAACGATTCCGCAATGACAAACGAGAACACCGCGCAGCTTGTCCCCAGCTTCCTCGCCGGGCAGTGGGTCACGCCTGACAACCCCAGCAAGGTCACCGATGTGCACGATGCGTCCACCGGCGAGCTGGTCGCTCGCGTGAGCGCAGAGGGCCTCAATATTGCCGCGGCCGTCGATTATGCCCGCACCACCGGCCGCACGGGGCTGCAGGCGCTTACCTTCCACGAGCGCGCCATCAAGCTCAAGGAACTGGCGCTTTACCTGCAGGAACACCGTGATGAGCTCAACGAGCTCGCGCACAAGACCGGCGCCAACAAGCGCGATAACTTCGTCGACGTCGACGGCGGCATCTCCACCATGTTCACCTTCTCTTCGAAGGGGCGTCGCGAGCTGCCGAACTCCACCATCATCCCCGACGGCGAGGCTGAGGTCTTCTCTAAGGACGGATCGTTCATTGGCCAGCACATCTACACCTCGATTCCGGGCGTGGCCGTGCAGATCAACGCCTTCAACTTCCCGGTCTGGGGCATGCTCGAGAAGTTCGCACCTGCTTTCATCGCGGGCGTTCCTTCCATCGTGAAGCCAGCCACCCCCACCGGCTACGTCACCGAGGCCTGCGTACGCCTCATGCTGGATTCCGGCATCCTCCCAGAGGGCTCCCTGCAGCTCATCTCTGGTTCCGCGCGCGATTTGCTGGATCACCTGGATTACCGCGATCACGTGGCCTTCACCGGTTCCGCCGCCACCGCACACGCGCTGCGCAGCCACCGCAACGTCGTGGAGGGCGGCATCCAGTTCAGCGCCGAGGCCGACTCCCTCAACGCCGCCATCTTGGGCACCGACGTCACCGAGGACTCCCCCGAGTTCGAAGCCTACGTCAAGGCCGTCTTCGGCGAGATGACAGCCAAGGCTGGGCAGAAATGTACCGCCATCCGCCGCGCTATCGTGCCGCAGCACCTCGTCGATCCCGTCATCGCAGCGCTGAAGGCACGCCTCGAGGCGAAGGTCGTGCCTGGTGATCCGCGCGACACCAACGCCACCATGGGTCCGCTGGTCTCCGTTGAGCAGCGCGAGGACGTCGCCACTGCAGTGCGCACGCTTGTCGACGCCGGCGGTGACATCGTCCTCGGCGGCCCCGACGAGCTCGAGGGCGCATTCTTCGCACCGACGATTCTGCGCTTTGCAGATTCTCGCACCCCAGCCGTGCATAACACCGAGGCCTTCGGCCCAGTGGTTTCCTTCATTGGCTACGAGACCCCTGAGGAGGCCATCGAATTGGCGGCCCTGGGTGCAGGCTCGCTGGTCGCATCCGTCGTAACCCACGACCCAGAGCTAGCTGCTCAGCTCGGACGCAGTATCGCCGCTCACCACGGCCGCCTGCATTTCCTCGACCGCGACGACGCCAAGACCTCAACCGGCCACGGTTCTCCCCTGCCGCACCTGGTCCACGGCGGCCCAGGCCGCGCCGGCGGCGGCGAGGAGCTCGGCGGCGTGCGCGGCATCAAGCACTTCATGCAGCGCACCGCCATCCAGGGCACCCCAGATCACCTCACGGCAATTACCGGCCAGTGGCACCGTGGCGCGGCCGTTAACCGCGTGACCCGCGCCGATGTGGAGGCAGGCACCGGTACACATCCTTTCCGCAAGGATCTGGCAACGCTCAAGGTAGGCGACCAATTCGCGTCGGACCTGCGCAAGGTCACCTTGGAGGACATCACAGCCTTCGCCAACGAAACCGGCGATACTTTCTACGCCCACACCGACGAAGAAGCCGCCACCGCGAACCCCTTCTTCCCGCGCCGCGTCGCACACGGTTACCTTCTGGTTTCCTGGGCAGCCGGCCTCTTCGTAGAGCCTGCTCCGGGTCCCGTTCTGGCGAACTACGGCTTGGAGAACCTGCGTTTTATCAACCCTGTCACCTACGACGATTCCATCCGCATCGAGCTCACCGCCAAACGCATCACCCCGCGCGTGACCGACGATTATGGCGAGGTCTGCTGGGATGCTGCCCTCTACAACCAGCACGACGAGCTGGTTGCGTCCTACGACGTCCTGACCCTGGTAGAGAAGGTCGACACCATCTACGCACAGCAGTAATACGAATAGGCGTTATTGCCGCCACGATTAAGGAGGCTGCGTCACAGGTCACATCCCTGCCGTATGCTTTTGTGTATGAAAGAGAACTCAGTCATTATCGTCGGCACTGGGCTGGCAGGAATGGTCGCAGGTTACGAGGCCATCAAAGGCGGCAAGCACGTCATCTTCCTCGAGCAGGAAAACCGCAATAACCTGGGCGGACAGGCCTTTTGGTCACTTGGCGGCCTGTTTTACGTCGGCTCCCCTGAACAAAAGCTCATGCGCGTGAAAGACTCCGAGGAGCTGGCCTGGCGCGACTGGGCCAACTCCGCCGACTACGACGAAGTCACCACCGAAGACTCCCACGACTACTGGCCACGTAAGTGGGGCCGCGAGTACGTTCGCTTCGCCGCAAATGAAAAGCGTTCTTACCTCAAGAAGCTGGGACTTAACGTGCTGCCCACCATTGGCTGGGCAGAGCGCGGCTCGGGCGACGCCTCCGGGCACGGCAATTCAGTCCCCCGCTTCCATCTCACCTGGGGCACCGGCCCTGAGGTAGTCCGTGTATTTTGCGAGCCTCTTGAGAAGGCCGAGAAGGAAGGCAAGGTGGAATTCCATTTCCGCCACCGCGTGGACGAGCTCATCACCGAGGGGCACGGGAGCGCACGGCGCGTCGTCGGTGTGAAGGGCTCGGTCCTGGCGCCCACCGACCAGGTACGTGGTGAGGCGAGCGGAAGGGACGTCGTCAAGCAATTTGAGCTCCGTGGCCAGGCCGTGGTGATTGCCACCGGCGGCATCGGCGGAAACCTTGAGAAAGTGCGCACCATGTGGCCCACTGAGCGCTGGGGTAAATGCCCAGAGGAGCTGGTCAGAGGTGTTCCCGCGCATGTCGACGGCCGCGGAATCGACATCGCCAGCAAAGCCGGCGCCAACCTCGTCAACCAAGACCGCATGTGGGCCTACCCCGAGGGCATGAGCAACTGGGATTCCATCTGGCCAGAGCACGGCATCCGCATCATCCCAGGCCCATCCAGCCTATGGCTCGACGCGGAAGGCAATCGCCTGCCCACCAACCTCTTCCCTGGTTCGGATAACCTCGCCGCACTATCGCACATCACCAACACCGGGCATGGCTACTCCTGGTTCGTGCTCAACCAGGAGATTGCGGACAAAGAGTTCATCTTCTCCGGCTCCGAGCAGAACCCCGATCTCACAGACAAGGAGTTCAAGAAGCTGGCCGGCAAGCTCGGCCCAGGCACCCATGTGGCAGTCAAGGCTTTCATGGACAACGGCATCGACTGGGTTGTCGAAGATAGCCTAGAAGACCTGGTCAAAGGCATGAATTCCATCAGTCCAGAGGGTTCACCCAAGATTGATGTGGACCAACTACGCAAGATCATTGAGGATCGCGACGCGCAGCTCGACAACCCGTTCTCCAAGGACGCTCAGGTCAACTACATCCGCATCGCTCGCGGTTTCTTGGGCGACAAGTTGATTCGCTGCGCGGCCCCGCATCGCTTGCTCGACAAGGGCCCACTCATCGCGGTGCGCCTCAAGGTGCTCACCCGCAAGACGCTGGGCGGCATCGAAACCAACCTCGACGGCGCCTGCCTCAATCCCGACGGAACCGTCCTGACCGGCCTGTATGCCTGCGGCGAGGCGTCCGGCTTCGGCGGCGGTGGCATGCATGGCAAGAACGCGCTCGAGGGCACGTTCCTGGGCGGCTGCATCCATTCTGGCAAGCGCGTAGGCGAGGCTCTCGCGCGCAGCTAAGATGGCCCATCATGGACATCTTTTTGGAAACCGTCGACGAGCTCCACGAGGTCGCACGCTCCCATGAGGACCCCGCGTTTGACGAGGTCCTCTATCACCGCGATCCTTCAGGCATCTGCATCACTGCGATGACCTACGAGGATGAGCAGACCGCCGTGGTCACCTTCCGCGGCCCGGCCCAGCAGGGCACCATCTACAGGGCCACGCCTTTCATCGGGGTGGTAGAAACTGCAGGTAAGCGCTTCGCAGCGCTTGTCGACGCCCCCTTTTCCCTCCCCGCCGGCAACCCTGCCGGTGGCGAGGCTTTGCAGGACACGCTGTACCCCGCACTCTTGGCCACGCACGTGGAATCCGCAGGTCACCACGCTATCGAGGACTTCGAGGCCCCCGACACGGAACGCTTCTACAGCAATTACAAGCCCAGCATGCTCACGCCGCGGGTGCGGGTGACGGGTGAGGTAAAGGACGTCGCGAAGCACGTGCATGAGCTCACCGAAAATGAATTCTGGGTGGGCCAAGTGGCCGGGTTTGCGGTGGTCTTCGAGGAAGAACCGCCCGCGCACGCGACAATCGACGCCGTGGCGGTCTGCG
Organism: Corynebacterium sp. HMSC06G04; assembly: GCF_001807365.1. Taxonomy (NCBI): domain Bacteria; kingdom Bacillati; phylum Actinomycetota; class Actinomycetes; order Mycobacteriales; family Corynebacteriaceae; genus Corynebacterium; species Corynebacterium sp. HMSC06G04. The sequence continues at coordinate 13,612 of NZ_KV788599.1, forward strand.
CTACTCCTTTCTGGGACGAGGCCTAGGCCTGTTCGCGGCGCGGCTTATCGACGCCGCGCCGACGCACTGCGATGGTCAGCAAGATAATGCCGCTGAGCAGGAATGCGAGCGCGCGGAAGATACCGCTTGTGGCCGCGAGATCGAAGAAGGTCAGCTTGGCCACCGCCACAATGGCAAGCAGCACGCCGATGGCGGTAAAGCGCTGGTCCGCAGCAAGAAGCAGGCGGGCAGCAAGGACCATCCACGCCACAGAAACCAGAGCGTGCGAAGCCAGGTAGGCAGTCTTGAGGCCCTCGGCTCCCGCCACGATGGCGGCTGCCGAGGCGATTGTGCCTACCGCGGCAAGAAGACTGAGCAGGAGTACAAAGAGTAGCAGTGCGGCTGCGACTCCACGGCTCTCGTAGTGGGGGATACGCTGGCGCAACAGGTAGCCCGCGATGAGAGCCACGGTGAGGACGATGCCCTCGGCAAGTGGCTCCATGCCAGCGAGGGCAGGCGGATCAAAGAGCACACCGCCGAGGAGCGGGGAGAGCACTATGATCGAGCCGAGGAACCAGGCGGCCAGGACGAAAGCATTGCGCATCGCTTGGAAGAGCAGCACGAATGCTGCAAAGAAGAGCCCGCTTAGGACAAACGTCAGGACTACAGCCATGGTCCCTGTGGGGGCTGTGCCGGTCCAGCCCGCCATGGTGTTGAGCATGACCAAGGCATAGACCACGGGGATAGCCCCAAGTGCGCAATCCCTGATGACGGAGTTGCCAAGCCAGGCGATACCCACGATGACAGCCAGGGCAGCAACGGCCATCCACTGGGCGAGGATGGTGTCCGCGCGAAAGAGGGCAGTGAACAGCAGGAAGCCCGGGGCGAACAGCCCCAAGAACGCGAATCCAAATTCCGCCTTGGCGGTGGGGAAGTAGACCACTAAGGCCACAGCCGCGATGGCGAGCAGGCTGCATGCGATGGCGATCCACAACGAGGGCAGACTGAAGAGGGTGCTGCGGGCGGCGACTTCCGTCATGACCACGGCAAGCCCGATGCCGGCGATAGCCCGCAGCACCTCGGCCATGCGCTCACTGCGACACAAGATGCTGTAGGTGGCGGTAACCAACGGGATCACGACAACGAGCATGGCACCGCCGACGTGTGCGGGTGCCACTGCGCTGGGGTAGGAGAGTGCGGCGATGCCTGCGCCTGCGGCCATCCACTCTTGTGTGAATGAGCCCTGGCGGAAACAATGGGCATACCCCACGAATCCGCCATAGATGAGCGCCATGAGCACTGCGCCCAGCCACACCGGCCACCAACCCAGCCACGTGACCACGAGGAACGTCGTGGCCAGCGCCGCAAATAGGGAAGTGGCCACCAAGGCGGTTACACCGGCCGGGGCGGCTTTGTTGCGGAACCACCATCCGGCCCCGAGCAGCGCACCCGCCACGATGTAAGCCAGAACGACGCGGCCCACCGGCCCTAGCAGGCCCGCCTGAATGGCAAGTCCCACAAGGAAGGCCACGCCCGCCAGGGTGATGACGGTGCCGCCAATAGCAACCGCACTGATGAGCGTCTTCTCGCGGTCCCGCGGGGCACGCGGCCGTGGTGCCTGCCATGGATAAGGAGGAGGTACCGCGTGCGGCTGGGGCTGCGCCGCCGGTTGCGCTGGCTGCTTCACTGGAGGTGGCGCAGGGGCCTGCTGGGGTGGGGTGGAAATTGGCTGCATCTCGGGCACGCCGGCCGTCTGACGTTCGAAATCGCGGAGGCTGGCGCGGGCGTCGCTAAGTGCTTGCTCGGCAATGTCGAGCCGACGCAAAGCGTCCCTGAGCAGCTCTTGGTTTGGATTCATGCTTAATGACTTACCGCGAAACCCCCGTGTCTACCAGAGAACCTAGTATTTCGTTATGCCTTTGAAACCTTTCACCGGCTGGGATATCACCCAATGGCGCGAACATGCCCTGCGGCATGGCCCCGAAACTGGAAAGGACCACCTGTGAGCGTGCAGCTCGTGGCCTCGACAAGCAGCACAAATAGGGGAGAGAGCCTGCCCCTTGATGTGGCGCAGGCCCTCTGTTTGTGATGATTTAGCGCTTACTTAACCACCAGGTTGACCATGCGGCCAGGGACGTAGATCTTCTTGACTACGTTCTTGCCCTCGGTCAGCTCGACGATGCGGGCGTCGGCAAGCGCGGCGGAAACCACGGTGCCCTCGTCGGCGTCGGCAGGCACGTTAACGCGAGCCTTAACCTTGCCGTTAATCTGGACCGGAATCTCAATCTCGTCATCTACCAGGTACTTCTCCTCGAAGGTGGGGAAGGAGGAGTAGGTGATGGTCTCGGTGTGGCCGAAGCGCTTCCACAGCTCCTCCGCGATGTGCGGAGCAATCGGGGAGACCAGCTGCGCAATCGGCTCGACCGCAGCACGCGGAGCGCCTTCGGCGGAGTTGCCGTAGGTGCGCGTCAGGTAGTTGACGTACTCGATGAGCTTAGCCACCACGGTGTTCAGACGCAGGTTCTCGTAATCATCACGCACACCGGCGATGGCGCGGTGCAGGGCCTTGAGATCATCCTCGGTGAGCGCGGCGTCGCTAGTAGCAAGCTCTCCTGTCGTCTCGTCTACAGCCAGACGCCACAGACGCTGCAGGAAGCGCTGGGAGCCGACGACGTCCTTGGTTGCCCACGGGCGGGAGGTATCCAGCGGACCCATGGACATCTCATAAACGCGCAGGGTATCGGCACCGTAGTCGCGGCAGATGTCATCCGGAGCCACGGCATTCTTCAGGGACTTGCCCATCTTGCCGTACTCCTGGTTGACCTCTTCACCGTTGTAGTAGAACTTGCCGTCCTTTTCCTCCACCTCGGCAGCCGGGACGTAAACGCCACGGGAATCGGTGTAGGCATAGGCCTGGATGTAGCCCTGGTTGAACAGTCGGCGGTACGGCTCCTTGGAGGAAACGTGGCCGAGGTCGAAGAGGACCTTGTGCCAGAAACGGGCGTAGAGCAGGTGCAGCACTGCGTGCTCGACGCCGCCGACGTAGAGGTCCACGCCGCCTGGATCGCCAGCGCCGTGCTCCTCAGGACGAGGGCCGGTCCAGTAACGCTCGTTCTCCAAGCTGCAGAATTCTTCCGAATTCTGCGGGTCAATGTAGCGCAGCTGGTACCAGGAAGAACCTGCCCACTGCGGCATGACGTTGGTGTCACGATAATACGTCTGGGTGCCCTGGCCGAGGTCGAGTTCCACCTCCACCCATTCGCGGGCCTTGGCCAGCGGCGGCTGCGGGGAGGAATCGGAATCGTCTGGGTCGAAGGAGACCGGCTTGTAGTCTTCTACCTCCGGCAGCTCGACCGGCAACATGGACTCTGGCAGCGGGTGAGCCTGGCCTTCAGCGTCATAGACGATGGGGAAGGGCTCGCCCCAGTAACGCTGGCGTGCAAACAGCCAGTCGCGCAGCTTGTACTGGATCTTTTCGCAGCCGATGCCCTGCTCCTCCAGCCACGGGATGATGGCCGCGATTGCCTCTTCCTTGGACTTGCCGTTCAGGTCGATGGATTCGTTAGCGGAGTTAACGGCCTTGCCGGACTCAGTAAACGCTTCCTTGCTGATGTCACCACCAGAGACAACCTCCGTAATTGGCAGGCCAAATTCGGTGGCGAACTCGTAGTCACGCGTATCGTGCGCCGGCACCGCCATGATGGCGCCGGTGCCGTAGCCGGTCAGAACATAGTCAGCAATAAAGATCGGAACCTGCTTGCCGTTGACCGGGTTAACGGCATAGGTGCCCAGGAAGACGCCGGTCTTTTCCTTGTTCTCCTGGCGCTCTAGGTCAGACTTTGCGGCGATGGACTCACGGTAGGCCTCCACGGCCTCCTTCGGATCATCGTGGCCAAAGGTCCAGCGGCTGTCGACGTCGTCGTCATACGGGACGGGGGAGAGCAGGGCGTCGACAAGCTCGTGCTCTGGAGCCAGCACCACGTACTCAGCGCCGAACAGGGTGTCAGGGCGGGTGGTGAAGACGGTGATCTTGTGGCCCTCAGCGGTGAAGTCCACCTCGGCGCCGCGGGAGCGACCAATCCAATTGCGCTGCATGGACTTGACCTTCTCCGGCCAATCCAGAAGCTCCAGATCATCCAGCAGGCGATCGGAGTAAGAGGTAATGCGCATCATCCACTGGGACAGGTTCTTGCGGAAGACCGGGAAGTTGCCGCGTTCAGACTTACCCTCTGCCGTAACCTCCTCGTTTGCCAGCACGGTACCCAGGCCAGGGCACCAGTTGACGGTGGAGTTAGACAGGTAGACCAAACGGAACTCGTCCAGGGCTGCGGCCTGTTCGGCTGCAGTCAGATCGGAGTAGTAACGGCCATCCTTGGTCTTGCGCTTTCCTACCTCGAGCTCCTTGACGAGCTCAGACATTGGGCGCGCCTTCTGCTGCTCCTCGTCGAACCAGGAGTTGTAAATCTGCAGGAAGATCCACTGAGTCCACTTGTAGAACTCTGGGTCCGTCGACGCCACGGAGCGGCGCGGATCATGGCCCAAGCCCAGCAGGCCCAGCTGGCGGCGCATGTTCTCGATGTTGGCCATCGTGGTGGTGCGCGGGTGGGTACCCGTTTGGATGGCGTACTGCTCGGCCGGCAAGCCGAAGGCGTCATAACCCAGGGTGTGCAGGACGTTCTTGCCCAGCATGCGGTTGTAGCGGGCATAGGTATCGGTGGCGATATAGCCCAGCGGGTGGCCCACATGCAGGCCCGCGCCGGATGGGTACGGGAACATGTCCTGGATGTTGAGCTTTTCCTTCGGAAGGGCGCCCGCGCTCTCCGTGGCTAACTCGCCGACGGGGTTCGGCGCGTTAAACGTGCCATTGTCTTTCCAGTACTGCTGCCAGGTCGACTCGATCTGGGCCGCAAGCTCCGGGGTATAGCGGTGCGCGGTGGAATCACTCGGGTTAGTCATGTTTAGACAGTGTAGTAGCCCAGCTGGTCATTGTGGCATTTAGCCTTGGGCTTTCCTTGTCCATCTGGTGGGATTTTCGCTGAGATGGGAATGCGCTTGGCGACGCCGCGTTAAGCCCCACCTAACCCCGCGTTCTGAAGTCAGCCTGAATGGCTGTTAATTCCGCGCGAATGATGTCGAGGGCCCACTGCGGATCGTCCTCCACGGGACGGTGCAGCAAGTGGAATGCAAGACCGTCGATCAGTGCATGCAACCGTTGCGCACTCACCTCAACTTCTTCCGACTCGCGAGATTGACCAGACACCAATTCGACCAAGCGCAGTGCCACTTCATGGAGTTTCTGGTGTGCTTCGTCCCGAATAGAGGCCAGCTCTGGAAGCGCTGGCACTTCGGTTGCGAGTGCGAGGTTGACCTCAAATTCAGCGCGCGAGTCCGCCTCTAACGGCAACAGCTGCCTCACAATCTCAAGCGCATACTGCTGCGGTTCATCACTGGGAGGAACGGAAAGCACCCGTTCTGTTGCGCGCTGCACCATTAGCTCAGCCGAGAACTTCATCAACTCGGCGCGGGTGGGAAACACATGCCGCAGTGAACCAACAACGATTCCCGCCTGCTCAGCCACGTTCCTTACAGAGACGGCCGAGATACCGCGCTCCAGAATGACCTGCCATACGGCCTCAGCGAGCTGCTTTTTTCTTTCTTCGATGTCGAGTCTTGGCGCCACAAAAGAAACTTTAGCACGACTGTGTTAAAGTCTCGTCTAACACAGTCGTGCTACTAAGAAAGGCCCGTGATGATCGCGACCATCGGCAGCCTCGTCGTCCTAGCCCTCATCGATTCGACCAGCTTCGGCACCCTCCTGATCCCTCTCGGCTTGTTAACGGCACCTGGACGCCTGCAGATCAGCAGGCTCCTGCTCTTTCTGAGTGTTGTGGCTGGCTCTTATTTCGCACTGGGCGTGGCATTGCTGTTTGGGGCTACGTCGCTACTTGGTTCTTATAGTCATCTGTTCGAGTCCACGAGCTTTCGGTATGTGCAGCTCATAGCAGGGATTGCATTGCTGGTAATAAGCCATTTCATGGACACCGAGAAAGCTCGAGCACGCGCTGCGGAGCGAGCAGCACGTGGGGATAACCGAATATTGAGGTGGCGTTCGCAGGTCATGAGCGGAAAATCCTCTTCAAGCACCACCGGCTCGCTCATCGGATTGGCTCTCGTCGCCGTATTCCTCGAAGCCGCAACCATGCTGCCCTACCTCGCGGGCATCGGCATCATCACCGTCGAGGGTCCCGGATTCCCCAGCAATGTGCTGCTCTTGCTGGGCTATTGCTTCGTAATGATCCTTCCGGCCCTCTTACTCACTTGCATCCGAATAATGGCCCGCTCCGCAATCGAAAAACCGTTGATTCGCCTAAACAACTGGCTCATGAAGAACGCGCAGAGCACTACTGCTTGGATCATTGGCATCGTGGGATTCATCCTCGCTGCCCAAGCCGCCTCGATTTTGTGGTTCGCCACTTAGACCCGTTGAAGCTGCGGTGATCTGTTTTCAAGGATCGGGTCCATCACAGGAACTAACTCGCACACCACGCTAACGGAGGCAATCTTTAAAAAGCGCCGCCCGCGCTTCATCTTCACGTGGTGGAGTTTCCAATTCAACCGCGGCATCTCTGCTTGCTTCATAAAGAGCAATCCCAATGTTCTTCGGTTGCACAACGTCAATAAGAATGGCACGCACCTCCGCTTCCATTGAGCGGCCATTGTCCCGCGCACGAGCCACGAGCGCTTCTTTTATCGCGTCGTCAAGGTTTCTTACTACCAATGAGGCCATCGCATCTAAACCTTCTTGACCACCGCCGGCTTCAACGTCATGGCGCCGAAGCCATCAATCTTGCAGTCGATGTTGTGGTCTTCCTGACCCGTTCCAGCATCAAAGTTCAGACGGATGCCGCGGACCTTAGTGCCGGACTTCAGCGGCTGCTGCGCACCCTTGACCTTGAGGGTCTTGGTGACGGTGACAGTGTCGCCGTCGGCAAGCGCGTTGCCCACAGAATCAACGATTACCTGGGGCTCAGCGGAGTCGGTGTCCGCACCAGCGGCGGTGGCTTCGAACTCGTGCGCGCACTCCGGGCAGACGATGAGCGGCGGCATCTCGTAGGTGTATTCGGAGGAACATTCAGGGCATGGCGGCAACATCGCAGCTGCATTTTCAGTCATGAGAGGGATTCTAATCTGTGCTCACGCTTACGGCTGAACGGCGTAGTGGGTAATTGACGTCCAAAAGAACTACCCACATAGTTTGATTCTTATTAACCCGTGTGTGGTCCCGTTGTTACTCCGCCTGCCTAGATTTATGCACGGTTGATTCCACTCTCACTTTTGGAACTTGCCTCTTTCTATTCCTATCTCTCTTTAAAGTCCCCAAAGACCTTGAACATAGAAAGCTCTCTCATGCGCAACTTCTCTCGCGCCCTGCGCGTTAGCGTGGCCGCAGTAGCCACTACCGCCCTGACCACCGGCCTTGTCGCCCCAGCACACGCCGCTGCTTCTGGCCCTAAGAACATCATTTACATGATTGGTGACGGTATGGGCTACGGCCACATCGCCTCCAACAATCTCTACGAGTCCGGCCAGTCCAAGTACCTGGTTGAAGGCGCATTCGGTCCGGACACTGCGAAGGAGCTCGAAGGCGAATCCGTCCAGGCATTCGAGGACTTCAACCGTCTGTCCATGACTACCTTCCCGCACGGCGGCTCCTACGACCCAGCCAAGGCATGGTCTGACCACGAGTACATCAAGCAAGGCCCTACCGACTCTGCTGCGGCCGGCACCGCAATGGCCACCGGCTCCAAGGTTGATAATGGCACCCTGGGCGTCTCTTCCTACGGCCACGAAATGGAAAACCTCTCCGAGCGCGCCATCCGCGAGGGCAAGTCCGCAGGCGTCGTCACTTCCGTACCGTTCGACCACGCCACCCCAGCGGCGTTCGCGGCGCACAACAAGAACCGCAACAACTACCTGGAGATCGGCGATTCCATGATCAACTCCGATCTCTCCGTCATCATGGGTGCGGGCCACCCTAAGTACAACGATGACGCGCAGAAGGTTGCTGCCGGTTCCGAGGACTACTCCTACATCTCCAAGGAGAACCTCGCTGCGCTTCGCGACGGCTCGAAGGGCTGGGAGTTCACCGATAACACCGCCGGCTTTGAGTCCCTGGCTGCTGGCAACGTAGAAGAGGGTAAGAAGTACTTCGGCCTGGCACCAGTTGCAACCACCCTGCAGCAGAACCGCTCCGGCGATGCTGAAGCGAAGGAGCCAGGCACCGACCCGAAGAACGACGTGGTTGACCTGCCGACCATGACCAACGGCGCACTCAACGCCCTTGGCCAGAACGAGAAGGGCTTCTCCGTCATGATTGAGGGCGGCGCCATCGACTGGTCCGGCCACGCAAACCAGACCGGCCGCGACATCGAAGAGGTCCAGGACTTCAACGCGGCTGTCGACGCCGCCATCGACTGGGTTGAGAAGAACTCCTCTTGGGAGGAAACCCTGCTGATTGTCACCGCTGACCACGAGACCGGCTTCCTCTCCGGCAAGGATGAGACCGACGCTTGGAAGCCACAGACCGGCACCAAGGGCACCGCTCCGACCCACGAGTGGTACTCCACCAACCACACCAACCAGGTAGTACCGTTCTTCTTCAAGGGCGCTGGCTCCGAAGATATCCAGGCTAAGGTTTCTGGCACCGACCCAGTCCGCGGCGAGTACATCGACAACACCACCGTGGCCAAGCTGGCCCTGGACGAGTGGTGGTTCAACACCGCTGAAGACGACACCGACAACCCCGGCGATACCGACAACAAGCCATCTAGCGACGGTTCCTCCAACGGCTCCTCTTCTGCAGGCGCTGGCCTGGCTGGCGCCGGCGTGATGGCCCTGATCTTCGGCATCATCACCGCTGCGGCTCAGGCCCTTGGCCTGGTCAAGTTCGACTTCAAGGCTCTGCAAGACCTCATCAAGCAGTTCGCCTAATGCGCTAGCCGACGCCCCGCCACTAGGCCGCGGGCAAGCACCAGCCCTCGTCTCCCCACAGACGGAAACACCGTCACTTTCTAGGGGATGACGAGGGCTTTCGCCGTTTTCACCGCTAAAAGGACGCAGTCAGAAGACAGGACGGAAGGATAACTCTTAAGTACCCAAGCAGTTTCAAAAGCGCACGACATCGCTGAATTTTCAACAGCCGATTCTAGTGTCGGCGCTCGCCTCAATTCCATGGCTAAACGTAGTCACAAAATGTTCCATTACGCAACACTACTTGTCTGCGGAGCACGACCCGGCGAGTTCACCATTCACCGATGCATACGCACCTTTCAGCTTTCCCAACCTGTCCGCATCGTTAGCGGGAACTTCAAATGAAGCGGTCAAATAGTCAGAACTCAGCCCAACGAGTACTTCTTCTTCGTCAGTAGACGGGTACACCTGCACGAATGAATTGAAAGACCCAGCCACGTTGTCCTCCATCACCATGATTCCGTTCTCGAAATCCAAACGGTAGGAATACGAGTTGTATTCATTTGAGTTGGGAGCAAAATAGAAAACCGCTTCGTTGTCTTTCATTGTGAAATTCTTCAAAGCAATCGGCCCGTCGCTAGTTTGTACTGCTCGGGGATCGCAGTTCCAGGCAGATTCGTCTGGCAGGGTGTCTGAAACGTCCACGCCTGCTTCGGTTGTGGTCTGGAATTCTGGTACTGCCAATGCTTCGGTTGATTCGTCTGTTGGCTGGCTATTGCCACCGCCACACGCTGTGAGCATGAGCGGGGCAATGAGGATGAGGGATGAGAGTGTCTTTTTCACGTCTTTAAAGTTACCCAACTTTATTGTGTGCACGATGGACAACGCTGTGATTCATACACGCTCAATGCGCCCGTACTCTTCTCCGCCCACGCGGAGGTATTGCCTTACCAGCAACGGTATTTACCCCGAAGACTCCTCCAGGCAGTCATAGGGGAAGTCCATCAGCGCGGTGGCGTCGTCAGTGCTAAATAGCTCATCGAGCGCAATTTTGAATTCGCGGTGACGGGCGTTTGGGATATTCAATCCGCTGTATCCCGCGAACATGAGCATCCCAGAAGGCATAAGCCGGGCTGTTCGCTTATTGCCGTCGAAGTGGAACTGGCTACGTTTAGCAGAGCAGAAGTAGGCGAGTCCACGTTCAATTGGGGTATCAAGCAACGCCAGGGAGTCGAGAAACTCAGCATGTGCAGCATACAGCTCCGCAGCTGGATCAAACTCAACAAATCTACCGTTCATGGGGTGCACCCCACCACCGTCACTAGTTACTGAACCATCACCACGAAACAGCCGGGCATCAAGCGCTTCGTGCCACGCGACCGCGGGCTTGAACCCCGGACGTGTCCACTTTCTGGGGTCAGGCCCGGGCTGCTTTTCGACAACTATGTGAAGTTGACTGGATCTCAGTAGTTACCCTGGGAAAACATGCCGCTTGGTTTACTCTCCTTTGTGAGGGGGCATGACGCGATCCCCCATCCCCGATGCTCCCTCTCTGATAGCTCCTGCGTCGAGCGCCGTATCCCCCTCGGCTGCTCCGCAGGAGTCATCACCTCATTTACGGGGCAAGTAAATCTTCGATTCGTGCGATGTCGCGCCCCGTTTTTGGAAGAATGCGGCTATGGACACCCAAATTCAACGTCGCAGCCTTATCGCTTTTTACTTCGGCACAAAGGTCGCTACAGCCAACGTCACCAGCGAGCAGGCGATCCACGGTGTCGCACGTCGTGCCTACGCTGATCTGCAACGCACCCTACGCGGTTTCGACACCCACCAATCACGCTCCGAACTCAAGAGATCAACGATTGCCTCGATTCAATCTTTCGTCGATAATCTCGCCACCATCGACTCACAAGCCAGCTTCGATGCCCAGCACGACCACTGGTGTCGTACAACCTGCGACAAATTCGCACACCATGAGCATGGTAGCCGGCCGTTCTCCTTCCACTACGGCCAAGCCCAAAAGTGGCTGAACATGACGCTGAAATACCTCGCCGTCCTCGACCACCCCGATGTGCAGCGCCTCTATCCTTACCTGCACGTCCCTGTCGATCAGTACGTTTACAAGGAAGCCGCCAGCGCAGGTGTCACACGCCCCGTGGCACCCAACGCCTGGTCAACACTAACCTCCGAGAAATACATCGACTACCAACACAGACTCCGACAAATGGTGGAATCCACCGGCAAATACACCTGCCCTCTTGACTGGGAAGCTGCCGTTTGGATTGATAGAACCAGCACGACCACACCATAAGACAAGGAACCTCAACATGTACAAACAATTCCGCCCCGAAGACTCCCCCGCCCATACGCGCCGTTTAATTTCTGCTACTTGCTGCGGGCTAAGAGCGGGCTTGCGGCCTTTGTACTTGCCTGCCTTTTCGCTCACAGGCGAGAACTCTCATTTATGAGACATTGGGAATCCCGCAATTCTCATTCCACCAGCGAGAGTATTCCACATGTTGTAGGGTGCGGCTCATCTGAGAAGCGGGATGTCAGGGTAGTGTGTATCATCGCTTTGGTCCGCCTATCGATACAGAAAGATTCTATCATGAATCGAGTCACGCTTCTGACAGTTGCGTCTCTAATCACTGCAGGTATTGCCCCCGCAGCTTCTGCCGAAACGGTTGAACAAGCAGAGAAAACTCCTGTTTGGTCTGAAGAGCAATTTGATAGGTCTCTTAAGGAGATCACTCCTAAAGAGAAGAAGCAGCTTGAGCTAATTAGTAGCGTCGGTGAACATATTGATTACGACGAGGAGGGTAACCTCAAGTCCGATCTCAACGATGATCAGCTCCGTAGTGACTATGGTTTTGAAGACAAAGATGTCAGTTTTTTCCACTCAGTGCTTGCTGAGGATGAAAGCATTGTTCAGCACCAGGAAAACGAGCCAAAAATTGTTACTACATATGATCACAAGCTCGGCCACATATCAAATAACGATCTGAAGGTTGGGGCGGCTGCAACTCTTACCGCAGCGGCAATGGAAGGGCCAGCTGCTCTTGAGGCGGCATTCTTTGCTTGGGGTGCTGTAACAGGCGGGCCGATCGGAGCTGCTATTGCTGCCGCTGCCGGTGTTCTTGGGGCAGCTTATTTTATCGATCTTGCTGCTAAAATCACAGGGGCGGTCGTGCAGGGTAAAGGTATTACCTGGTATTCTAAATGGGGATTTCCGCCAATTACCGCAGAGATTGAGGATGACTAATGCGGATGGATAAAGATCCAAAGTTTATTCGCTTTCCAGAATCTCTGTGGGCTTTTGTCACTATATTCCCCTCGGATATTATTGAGAAACATGGAGTTGAACACTTTTTCAATTCTGGATATTTGTGGATCTATTCAATATTGGGAGCAATCCTTTTTGGTATTTCCATGATCATGGGTGAAAAAGCGGTATCTCCTTGGATGCATCGTGTGCGTTCCATTTTCCTCTTTGCTGCAACGATAGCTATTACAGCTTTCTTCCCTAGCTTGGTTGGGCGAATAGTCGTAGCGTTCCTAGCCATCTGCTACTTTTTCTGGCCCAATAACCATATAGCCTTTCGTCGAGCAGCGGCCTGATCGGTGTTTTAACTGGAGCTAGCAGTCTATTAATCACTTGATAAAAAGTGATAGGATCTTGCTAAACTGTCTTCCAAAATTTGGCCACAGTACCCATGCGGGTACTGTGGCCAAATTAGTGCATCTATCAAAAAGGGTACATAAGGGTTAAGTGGCTCTTCCGGTTTAGTGATCGAGGACAGCATAGTTATTGGCGACAATGTTGATACTGATGGAGCTTTAGCTCGAGCTATCGGTGCGGATTTCCTCCTTTTTCACGCACGCCAAGATGGGAAATGGGCATAAAAGGAAGACTGTCCACAAGTCGGCACAAAACTGCGCTGCTTTAGGCGTTTTTCAACGCCCTCTTAACCGTTGGTAACGCCCTCTTAACCGTTGGTCTAGAGACACCAAACTCTCTCATAGTGTCTGGAATAGACGGATACTTCCCAGTCTGAAGCAGAGTGTCATCGAAGTAGTTGGCAATCTGTCGAGCGGTGGCACGACCTCCAGTGGCACGCTTGATGTTCGTTTCTTCCAACGCTGTACGCCGTACTTGGACGTACTCACCTTCTGGGTCTGTTTTCCAGCGTTCTTCTGCTTTCTTGCCGCCTCTGCGCCCCATAGTGGCCAGTGCTTTACGCTCACTGCTCGTGGCTTGACCTGGCGCGTTAGAGCCGCTGTAGGCATCACTCTTGGAGAGGGTGACATACCCACGCACGCGCCTTGCCATGGTTTGGCGGTCGCGCATGGGTGGCATCTCGTTGTCGCGGCCTGCCCCGCCGTGGGTATATGCGACGTTGTAGCCGTGCTCGTAAGCATTGATGATCGCTGCGTCTGTCAGGCGTTGTCTTGCCGGCGCAAGCGGTGACCGGTCTTACGCGCATGCCTAAAGGCTGCTTCGTCGCGTGCTGCGGTTCCTTGGGCAATCCCGAGAACGCGCACGCCATCGATAAGTTCCGGGTCGTACTGGTCGAGTCCACCGGCGATTTCCGCGTCTACGCCCTTGGCAAGCGCTTTGAACGCCAGGTACCCATGATGGTCGCCCTAATTGTCCTCGGGGCCCATCACAGGAACCAACTCGTACACCACGCTAACGGACGCAATCGCCGACGGTTACGCCATCGAGAAGCATGCGCTCACTGTGCAGCTCACCGCTGATGACGCGCGCGGCGGTGGCAGCGAAGGCGTCGCTAAGCCGGCGTGCTCAATGTGCAGTTCATAGCCCAACACCGTCATGACCTTGTACAAGCCGCCACAGCCCGCTACCAGCGCACTACCAACACGCTGCAATTTGTCCTAATATGGGGCAAATGAATGCGGAGACTCTGTGCTTGGAAACCACGGCAATTGAACAGTCCTCTTATCTCGAACAGGCCCCTCGCCTAAGCCTTGACCCAAAGACTCGCATCCTGGATATCGCGCTGCCAGACCTCATGGAGCACGAACTGAAGCAACCGCAGTGGCGCGTCGAATCCCACTTCATCGATCGCCCACACTCCGTCCGCGTCTTCGAAGCCGGCGAGCGTCTGCGCGTGGGCATTCCCGGCCCCTTCAAGTCCATCCAGGTAACCCTCATGGACGGCGAGGAACCACTCGCACCGGAGTTTAACTTCACCGGCATCAGCAGCGATGCACCGTTTATCATCCACGATCAGACCACGCTGCTCGCCCCACAGGGCACCCTGGAGGATGCCACGCCGCTAGCTATCTGGGCGGGCTGGGAGTTTGGTCCACTGCCACAGCGCGTAGAGGTGCCACAGCGCGAGCCGGTGGACATCGATAAGCAAGTGTTCTTTGAGTGGGACTTTTCCGTAAAGACCTTGACCAATGCGCAGGGCTTGGACGGCGAGCCGATTTATACGCACTCGCCGAAGGTAACGCTGCACCAAGAAGGGGAGTGGCGCCTCGATTTGGTCTATGCGCCTGTCGACGGCGAGCAGGAAGAGATCTCCGAGCAAACCCTCGGCACCGGCGTGGCAGAGGCGTTTCCCTCCGATCTCTACGAGGATCCATGGGTCGGCCGCTACGAGGTCTCGCTGTACCACGAGGACACGCTTGTCGACGTCCGCTTTATCTCCATGGCCGAGGGCCTGCACATGCGCGCAAAGAACGAGGGCCCGCGCGGTACCGACTTCCGCTTCATCGATGCTTTGGGCAAGCACTCCGCGTTTGGTTACCTGCTCGCCTCGCCGCCGAAGAAGCCGATCGTACTGGATAAGAAGGCACGCACCTTCCAGGAGACGGAGGTTTCCCGCCGCGAGGTAGTGGCCAGCGAGGCCGGCTACGAGCTGGAATTCGACGTCATCCCGGAGGCCCTTTTCACCCGCGTCAAGCGCATCGGCTTGGAGCCGACCATCCACTACGAAAAGCCGGTCATCCTGGCAGGTCAACTGGACCAGGACGCCCAGTTCAGCGTCCATTCCCCGCGCCCGCTACCGCTGGCGAAGTTCGTCACCATCGACTCCCGCCAAAAGATCAAGGAGCTCGCGCGTACCTCCCGCACCACTCAGCCGGTACGCAACCTGTCCGTGCCGAATGGCGCTTTGGTCAGCGCCGTGCGCAAGCAGGCTTCCTGCGAGCTGTTCCTCATGTGGTCCACGCTGTCCTACGAGGATTACCTCGCCGAGCTGCCTGAGAAGGAGCGCGCCGCGCACCTGAGCCGCAGCATGGAGCGCCGTGTGCTGGAGTACGAGGCATCGGCTTCCTCGAGCCTCATCTATGCTGCGCTGGCTACCGTCCGCAAGTCCCCATTGGCCAGCCGCGGCCTGATTGGGGAGGGCATCGAGATCGAGCAGAACCTCGAAGAACCCGTTGACCTCGTGGGATGGGCGTGGCCTTTGGCTAACCCAACCGTTGCCCCAACCCGTCTTGAGCCAAACGAGGCCGGTTTCGAAGCTCCTGAGCTCGAGGGCACTTTGCTTGTCGACGTCCGCGAGCTACAGGCTTCCTCCAACCTCGCCGCCCCGGCGCGCCCGTCGAGCGCCTCACTCGTAGTGGGCACCGACGCCGCCGAGCCGGCCTTGGCCTCGAAGGAGTGGACCCCGCTCGAGCTCTGGGATGCTTTCCGTTCCCTGCACGTGCTCTCGCAGCGCAGCCCGAATCCGCGCCTGCAGGCGATGTTCGACAGCATCATCGACAATCTGCGCCTCGACCCAGCCGCAGCCGTGCAGGCACTGGGCCAGTCGGGTGTGAGCGTTAACCAGCAGGCTCGCTCCCTGGTGCGCACCCGTTTGTTCCACATGGACGTCGCCAGCGATAACCCAGCAACGGATAACTACCCGGGCCTTTTGGGCGCCGTCGCATCCGATGCCGCGCTGCCGGAAAAGCTCGCCACAGCGCGCACCTCGGGCGTCGACAGCCTGACGCGCCCGATGCTGCTCGCGGCCGCCACCACACCGAGCCCCTCGCCTGAGGTAGATGACCTCACCAGCGAGGCCGCCCGCATCGTCGCGTTGCGCGAATGCTTTGCCAACAACGGCCCGCTCGATGCCCTGGGCACCGTGGAGAAGCTGCGCAAGGATGCAACGGCCCTGACCTCGATTGTTCAGGAAGCCGGCGTGGACATGTCCGTGAGCCACACGCTCATCGCGCTGAGCGCCTTTGGCAGCGGCAACACCGCCGACGAGCTCAACGCCGCCGCGTGGATGCCGTATATCTCCTACGCCTTCGCGCTGGCCTCCCGCGCGGTGGCGCACGGCGCTATCCCAGAAAACGCCCTGCTGAAGGAGGACATGCCCATGCTTGCCGACGTCATGCCGCTCGCCCCGCGCCTGTTCTTCTACGACCTCGTGACGGCCGAAGCTCTCTTCCGCGATCGCGGCATGTGAGCGCGTGAGGTGTGCCACAATAGGTGAGCATGAAGGTTATCTCCACGAACGTCGCTGTCCGCCGCCCCGAGCCGCATGGGCGACACGAGTACACGGGCATCGATAAGCAGCCACGCCCCTTCCTGGACCTGGAGATACCTGGGCCCAACTACGGTGACGGCTCCGGCGTGGTGGGGGATTCCATCGGTGACCACGCCCACCACGGCGGTGCCGAGAAGGCCGTCTACGCTTATGCCCGCGAGGAGCTCGACTACTGGGAGGGCACGCTCAACCGCGTGCTGCGAGATGGCTACTTCGGGGAGAACCTCACCACCGAGGGGATCTCCTGGCCGAATATGCTGATCAACCAGCAGATTCAGGTGGGGGAGTGCGTGCTCGAGGTCTCCATTCCGCGCACGCCCTGCGCCACCTTCTCCGGCTGGATGGACGAGCCCGGCTGGCTCAAGTCCTTCACTGAGCGTGGCGATTGCGGTTCCTACCTGCGCATCATCGAGCCTGGCCGCATCACTTCTGGCGATGAGATTACGCTCATCGGCCGCCCCGACCATGACATCACCATGGGCATGGCCTTTGCCGCCAAGATGGGGGACAAGGAGCTAGCCCGGCGCGTCGTCGACGCCGGCTGCCTTGCCGCAGTCCACCACGATCAGCTGGTCAAGCGCCTGCAGCCCCGCGGTTAGCTAGCCATTCATAGGTTGTCGCTTGTGAACCGCGCGTGCCATCCATACGCACGAATCGTGCCTTCACCAGTGACTTCAGCGCATATCGGACCTGCGCTCGAGTAAGGTTTGTGGCTGTTTCTATTTCGCCGATAGACAGCGGTTGTGCCGCCGTACGCAGCGCCTCCGCTACGCGCGGGGCGTTAACACCCAGGCGTTCCAAGGTCACTGGTGCATCCACTCGTCGTTCCGGGCCGGTGCCTGATTCCTCCTTGCGTAGTGGCTCCCAGATACGGGCCTCTCCACGAGTGTCCGGCCGCCACATCTTCACCGTAAATTGCACGCCAGAATCTATCAGGTCAGGCTCCGGTAGTCCTTGCTCTCGCGCGGCATCCAGCATGAGCTGCACGCCGCCGCCTTCGCCCTCAATAACAAAAGAGCCATCGTCTGCTTTGAGATATCGGCACAGTCTATAGAGCCGCTGGTTAATCTCCTGGCGCGCCAGATCTCTCGACTTGAGCTGTTCAACCGTCAGATCCCGTAGGCCTCCTGGACTGGAGATAACCATCTTGTCCGGTAGTAGGCGGACATCAATCGATTTACCCGCACCCAACGTATTTGGCCCAAGATCACGGTGCACCAATGCATTAGCCACGGCCTCTCGAATGGCCGGAAGGGGAAGTTCAGGAACTTCCACCATTGATCCGTCCTCTCGATATCGCCGTACGGCGGCTAAACGTTGCCTTACCCATCCCATTACCGAGTTCAACAGCACCGGAACGGGCCCCTCAAAGGTCTCCAACCCCAGCACTCGCCCGTGCTTCGAACCATTTGGTAGCCTTTGCGCCACCGTTACTGCTAAGGAGGGAAAATGTCCTTGGGGATAGAAACCCAGCGCATACAGGCCAGCAAGGGTCAGCTCTCCAGTCGCGGTCGTCACCGCTAGCGCCCGTAAGACGTCCTCATCTTGAGTAAGTCCCGATAGTCGCCGATTCTTTTTCCGCGCCTGAACCAAGAAATCTTGCACCACGTCGCTATCTAGGTCTGCAAGGCTCGTGCCTTCCACAATCGTCGTGTCATAGGACACTGCCTCTTCGGCATGCAGCTTTGCCACGTCCATCATGCGCAGCTCCGAGGCACTCATACGGTAGTCCCCATCAGCCATTCGAAGATACGCTTCTCCCCTGTAGATAGCAGGCTTATCAATAATCGGAAGACCCGTAACCTCCGCAATCACGACATGCGTGCCATCTATTGCCACACTGTCGGTATGCACTGTGACTGGAGGGGTGATGGCATGACGCGCCTGCGAGGCCAGAGCAGCCTCCATCTCCGAAGGATTCTCAATGCCAGTGACAATGAATCCTTCCTTCTCATTGACACCGAGAATGATAAGGCCGCCACTCGGCATGTTTGCGAACGCGCACAATGTCTGCGGTAGAGAGTCCGGAATGCCCCCTTGAGCGGTTTTGACCTCGACTGTTGTTGAATCACCGCCGCGCAACTCAAGCTCAGCCAATAGCTCTCTCAGCTGATTCTCGGACCAATTGTTCACGATGAATACCCGCCCTCAATGTTAACAATGACGGCTCAATGCTAACTTCATTCCTCTTCAATGACAAGAGTTCTCATTGATCTTCCCATTGAGGTGTCATTGACATTCTCATTGAGGCCAAATTATGGCCCTGAAACCCCGTATGTTTAAGCTTTATCTAGCGCATAAACCGCAATGAGTGGTTGGATAAGAGTTATCCAACCACTCATTTGCTGTCTGACGAATGGATAGCCTCTACAAGCCTCACTACGTTACCGAGAGCTGGATCCCCGAATCAGGCTCCGGCACTCCCCGGCGCGATAAGGCCGGAGGCCCTTTTTAGGTCTATGTCCCTGACCATCTTGCTAGTAAGGCGTGGACTTTTCCCCAGAACTCACCAGCCGGGCAGCGCGTATCGAGCGAGACATTTTGGGGCTCAACCGCCATGCGGCTTCAGGCCAGTTGGAGTCTGTGGCCCGCCTGCTCATGCGTTCTGAAGCTATTTCTTCCTCACGCATTGAGGGTATTGCACCCAACGTCGATAAGGTTATCCTCGCGGAACTCGCCCAAGTAGAAGAAGTCCGCGGCTTTAAGGAAGGCGCGGAAGAGGTTGCCCGTAACCTTACCGTTCTGCGTTCCATCGAGCAGAGCTTTGCCACCGAACCGACAATCTCCATCGAGCTTCTTGAAAAGCTTCAAAGAGAGTTGATGGGGGAGAAGGGTTCTATTCCCACTGGACTTCACACTATTCAAAACTGGATCGGAGGAGGTAACCACACACCTATTGGTGCCGAGTTCATCCCAGCACCCCCACGCCTAGTCCGTGACCTCGTTGAAGACCTGTGCCTTTACCTAGATGGCGCTTAGCACGGTGCTCTCATCCAAGCCGCGATTGCTCACGCTCAATTCGAAACGATTCACCCATTTTCAGATGGCAACGGCCGTGTGGGCCGTGCTCTCATTCATGGGATTCTTCTGCGTCGCGGACTTACTGAATACACCATTCTGCCGGTAAGCCTCCTCCTCGGTACGCGGTCCAAATCGAAAGCTACCTGCCTTTTCGCACCATCGAGCGTTGTAAAATCCTCACCATGGAGCGCACGTATAAGTGGGAGCATGTCGAGACTCCTCTCATCCGGAACGAGGCCGCAGTTCATTTTTTAGGAGCCGGTTTGACCGCTTCCGGAGTGCAATACGGCGATGGATACGAGGCCACGTGGGAGCTGCGCGCCGCGGAGAACTGGGTGACCGAACGTGTGTCGGTGAACGTTGAAGGCGACGGATGGGGGCGAAGCCTCGAGCTGTTTAGGTCCGAGCAAGGCGTGTGGTCGGCGGAAACCAATGAAGAGGGCGCCCAGCCTGAAGATCTGCCCTCCCCCGGTATCGTCCAGTCAGCCGACCTGAAAGCCGCACTCGATTGCGATCTCGGTCTGTGCCCTCTCACCAACACAATGCCTATTCGTCGCTTGACGCTGCTTGAGACTCAGGTTCCGAAAACGCAGCTGATCATGGCTTGGATTGATATGCCGTCCCTCCAGGTGATCGCATCAGACCAGTACTACAGCTCCGTCGATGCTGAAACTGTCCGATACAAAAGCGGAACACGGGGAGTCGACGTCGAGTTGGAGGTCGACGGTGACGGAGTGGTCGTACACTACCCTGATCTCGCACGGCGGGTCTGATCCGGAAACAACTCTAACTAAGCTGGGCGGTATGAACGACCTGACCATCGCGCCTGGCCCAGGGATCCCCGGGGGTCTGGTCATCGTCGCCGCCGACCTGACGGAGCGGTTCGCGAAGTCGTCGGGACCAGGCGGCCAAGGCGTCAATACTACGGACAGCAAAGTGCAGCTTTCCGTCGATATCGCTACGTGCTCATCGCTTTCCGACGCCCAGCGTCGCCGCGTCCTTCACAACCTCGAGCACCGCCTAGACGGCACCGTCCTTACCGTTACCGCATCGACCCAGCGATTACAGGTACGCAACCGCGCCGAGGCACGCGAACGCATGGCCGCCCTCTTGCGCGAGGCGCTCGCTCCGCCTCCTCCTCCGCGGCGCAGGACCAAGCCGACGCGGAGCTCGGTACGACGCCGTCTCGAAGCGAAAAAGCGGCGCTCGGAACTCAAGTCCACGCGACGGCGGCCCCAAATTCCCTAGTTCGAACCATCCGCGTGCATATCCTCACGCTGACGGACCTGGTTCGGGTAACCGCTACGCTGAGACAGCTTGGACCGGGTGAATCCGCTCGATTTCCGAGAGGGTCTTGTCTTCCGCCACGTCCAAGTCATATTGAGCCTGTAACCCGAGCCAGAACTGGGGGCTCATCTCGAAAAACTTCGCTAGACGAAGGGCCGTGTCAGCGGTTACAGCGCGCTTACCGTGAACAATTTCGTTGATCCGGCGGGGCGGAACGCCGATGGAGACGGCGAGCTTGTGCTGGGTGATCCCCATTCCTTTAAGGAAGTCCTCCATGAGGATCTCACCGGGGTGAACCGGAGGGAGCTTGTCAGTGGTAGTCAACGATCTCAACCTCCTCTGGCCCCGCGGCGGACCACCGAAAACAGATCCGCCACTGGTCGTTGATTCAAATGCTGAACTTACCCCGCTGATCACCTTTCAACGCCTCGAGCCGGTTTCCCGGGGAATCCGTAACTCATCAAGAGTCTGCGCGTACCCAAGCTGGCGCAGCTTCCACAGACGCTCAGTGTCCTTGTCAGCGAACGACTGGATCATGCTTCACCCTATCCCCCATAACGCGAAGCATCAATAACGCTACACGTTAAATTTGAACTCCACGGTATGTTGTTGCAAAGTTACTTTCTCGTTAGCCTGCAACAATCAGAAAACTGCAATTACGTCAGCACACAGAGAACATATGGGCGCATGGAAACACGTAAAGGTTTTGCGGGATGGCGTAGACGTCAACGTGAAGATTCTGAGAACCTCGCCGCCCACGTCGCTCCCGCGTTGGGTGGCAGCCGAACCACAAAGGATCAGTCATCTTCTATCCCATCGACTAATTCCTGCAGGTCGCCGGACCTTCGCGCAACCGTCAGTTCAGTGCATTTTGAATAGTTCAGCGCACGTTGTATTGTTCAGTACATGCTGACTATTGCTTCACGCCTCGACGTCATGAACCGGCTCGGCCGGGCCATGGCTGATCCGACGCGTTCCCGAATCCTGATGACCCTACTCGACGGTCCGGCCTACCCGGCCGAGATTTCGCAAAGCTTGGATCTGACGCGCTCGAACGTCTCGAACCACCTGTCCTGCCTACGCGATTGCGGCATCGTCGTCGCTGAGCCGGAGGGCCGTAAGACCCGCTACGAAATTGCCGATCCGCACCTCGCGGCGGCGCTCGAAGCGCTGGTCAACGCGACGCTGGCCGTCGACGAGAATGCCCCCTGCATCGACACTGAGTGCTCGGTGCCCGGCTGCGGCGAGAAAGGAACGGACGCATGAGTTCAGCATGTGGATGCGAACACGAACCCGCCACGGAGATCGAAGAGCTCGATCGGCCATGGTGGAAGGACCCCGAGCTACTGCTACCGATCTTCTCCGGCGTAGCCCTCATTACAGGACTGGCGCTGGACTGGTCCGACTTGGAGACGCCCGCAACGGTACTGTATTGGCTTGGCCTGCTGTTAGGCGCTTACACGTTCGCACCTGGAGCGATCCGGAACCTTGTCACGAAGCGCAAGCTCGGCATTGGCTTGCTTATGACGATCAGCGCTGTCGGCGCGGTGATCCTTGGTTTCGTCGGAGAGGCCGCGGCGCTGGCGTTCCTGTACTCGATCGCCGAGGCGCTTGAAGACAAGGCGATGGACCGGGCCCAAGGCGGACTGCGGGCACTGTTGAAGCTGGTACCGCAAACCGCGACCGTCCTGCGCGACGGTACGACGGCCGAGGTCGCTGCGAAGGACCTTGAGGTTGGCGAGCTAATGGTCGTACGCCCCGGGGAGCGGATCGCCACGGACGGCATCATTCGGTCCGGACGCTCCAGCCTTGACACCTCAGCGATCACCGGAGAATCCATTCCGGAGGAGGTTGCGCCCGGCGACGAGGTACCCGCGGGAGCGATCAACTCCGCCGGTGTGCTGGAGGTCGAGACGACCGCAGCTGGAACGGACAACTCGCTGACCACACTCGTCGACCTCGTCGAGCAGGCGCAGGCGGAGAAGGGCGACCGCGCCCGGATCGCCGACCGAATTGCCCAACCCCTCGTGCCCGGGGTGATGATCCTGGCAGTGCTGGTCGGCGTGATCGGCTCGCTGTTGGGCGACCCAGAGACTTGGATCACCCGTGCGCTGGTGGTCCTGGTCGCAGCGTCGCCGTGCGCGCTGGCAATCTCCGTGCCGCTGACGGTCGTGGCCGCGATCGGCGCGGCCAGCCAGTTCGGAGTAGTCATCAAGTCCGGCGCGGCGTTCGAGCGACTCGGCGGCATCCGTCACCTAGCGGTAGACAAGACCGGAACTCTTACCCGCAACCAGCCCGAGGTTACCGGAGTGGTCCCGGCAGACGGATTCGATCGGGCGCAGGTGCTTTCCTTCGCGGCGGCGGTTGAGCAGCAATCGACGCACCCCCTCGCCGCGGCGATCGTGGCAGCGGAGCCCGAAGCGCCCACCGCCTTGGATATCAGCGAGGAAGCCGGTCATGGCATCGGCGGCACCGTCGAAGGCCGACGGGTGCTGGTCGGCAGCCCCCGATGGATCGACGCCGGGCCACTGAAGGCGGACGTTGAGCGTATGGAGTCCGAAGGCCAGACCTGCGTCCTAGTCACCGTCGATGACGCTCTCGCCGGGGCGATCGGGGTGCGCGACGAGTTGCGGCCCGAGGTGCCCGATGCCGTGCAGTCCCTGCACGACAACGACGTGGAAGTGAGCATGCTCACCGGTGATAACACTCGCACCGCTCGGGCGCTGGCTGAAATCGCCGGAATCGACGACGTGCGCGCCGAACTGCGACCGGAGGACAAGGCAAGCATCGTCGCCGATTTCTCCTCCAAGACGCCGACGGCGATGATCGGCGACGGCATCAACGACGCGCCGGCACTGGCGGGCGCAACGGTGGGCATTGCGATGGGAGCGACCGGCTCTGACGCCGCGATCGAGTCCGCTGACGTCGCCTTCACTGGCCACGACCTCCGGCTGATCCCGCAGGCGCTGCAGCACGCCCGCCGAGGCAGCAGGATCATCAACCAAAACATCGTGCTGTCTCTGGCTATCATCATCGTGTTGATGCCACTGGCGATCAGCGGTGTACTGGGCCTGGCCGCCGTCGTGTTAGTACACGAAGTCGCCGAAGTCATCGTGATCTTGAACGGCCTGCGGGCTGCACGAGCGAAACGCTGAGGCTGTGACCGGCAAGTCTTATAAGGGTTAAACCACGCGCCGAGCGCACACACACGTTGGACCAGGCGAGTCATTCGAGTTCACCACCTGGTCCTTCTCGATGCGTGCAGGCACGGGAACTGTGGGTGAACCTAATAGTTCAACGGCCCGATAACGCTTGCAGATTCTTCACACGAGGTAGCGGAATGGACCGAGGCCGAACGAAAACCGGAGTTAGAGACAGCGCTCTTCAACCTACCCCCAATAAC
This sequence comes from Corynebacterium sp. HMSC06G04, assembly GCF_001807365.1. Lineage (NCBI taxonomy): Bacteria > Bacillati > Actinomycetota > Actinomycetes > Mycobacteriales > Corynebacteriaceae > Corynebacterium > Corynebacterium sp. HMSC06G04. The sequence goes on from NZ_KV788599.1 coordinate 37,780, forward strand.
GCGAAACGTCATTAGCGCCTCGCGTTACACGTTGAACTTGAACTCGACCACTTCGACATCAGTCGCCAAGAAGTCTTCCGGTGGTGCATGCGCTACAACACCCGCAGACAGCACTCCTGGTGCAACTTTCTAGCCCCCAATGACTTCGAAGCACTCACATC
>NZ_KV788599.1:37960-137968 GCF_001807365.1 Corynebacterium sp. HMSC06G04
CCGACGTGTCTACTTTCCGGGGGTCAGGCCCGTGCTCGACAACCCCAGCGGACTCAACGCCCACGCCAGCGTCGCGGACCATGCGGCCGGGTACCGGAAGGTGGCCAAGGCCGCGGGCATCGCGATTTAATCCCGCGCAGAGCCGGAGACTGTGACCTGGCGATCATTGATGCGCAAGGTGTTGTCAGCGGCAGCAATAACTGCGGCATCGTGCGTGGCGGCCAGAACGAGTGCGCCCCCGTCCGCAGCTCGCCGCAGGAGCGCGATAACTTGGTCGCGGTTTGTGGGGTCGAGGGAGGCGGTCGGCTCGTCAGCGAACACATAAGCCGCGCCGCGGAGCAGGGCTCGGGCGATGGCCAGCCGCTGCTGCTCGCCTCCGCTGAGAATAGCTGCCGGCCCGTCGAAGGGGACATCAAGACCGACTTCGCCGAGGGAGTGCAGCAATTCTTCTTTGGAGTATTGCTTCCTGGATAGCCCGAGGGTGAGGTTATCTTCGCAGCTTAGTTCGGGAATGATTCCGTGGTCTTGGTGGATTATCGCTGCGCGTTCTCGCCAGAACCTCCGCCTCCGCTTCATCTTCCACGCGGAGGCATTCTCGCCGTCTATCCGGAGGAGGCCGTCCGCCGGCGGCAGGAGCCCGGCCAAGGTGTTGAGCAGCAAAGTCTTTCCGGAACCGCTGGCTCCACAGATGGCGACAAAGCCTGGCCCGGGTAGGGAAAACGTTGCATTTTCCACGAGGGACTTCTTCACCATCCGCGTGCTGCGCCCCACAGAAAAAGTCGACTCCGCGGCGAGACAGAGATGAGAGGTGGAAATCTCTGGCGGCAGAGTGGGGGACTGATTGGGGCTAGCCAATGACATTGTGACTCCTAGGGGAGGCGGACATGTGCTGAGAAATACTGAGACGGACAAAACCGAGGTAGACGATTAAGACAAGGCAGCTTAGCGCGGTGAAGGTGTAGAGGAACGGGTTGGGAAGCAGTAGCGGAGCCAGGACGGACAATATGACGACAACTGTCAGGCTGACCAGTTGGCTTTTGAATAGTCGCCACATCGTTTTGTCCGGTGATTGCCCAGCGCTGTGGAGGAGTACCAGGAGGCGACGGTGAACTCGGAGCTGGATGCGCGCCTGGACTATCAAGGCCGCAAGCGTGGCGAGCAAAGCTCCGAGGACGCTCAGGATACTCAGCCAGAACAGCGCCGTGCTGGCTACTAGTTCGGCCAGACCGCGATCGGCCGCGCGTACCGGGTACACGTAGCCTTCGAGGCCGGCAGCGGTAAGTTCTGGACCCAGTTCCGAGAAATCCGCGAAGAGCAAATTTTCACTCGAAGCTGTGGAGCTTAGGAAGTCTGCGTCGAAGCCGGATAGATCGTCCGTTTCAAGCACGTAAAAACAATCGCCGGGAACCAGTTCCCCCGACATTGTTCCACTAATGAATCCGACCGCATGATCGGCACTGACCGGACCAATTTGCGCAGATTTAAGGAGCAGGTCGCCGGATTCCTGAGCCCACAGATCCACGGAAGCTGCGAAATGCTCTTGGGCTGCGGAATAGTCGACCGAGTGGTTGTCGTCTCCGGGACGGAACTGATAATCCTGCAGATCGTGCCATTGGCGGTTAGCAAGTGCCACGGGGCAGGAGTCCGGCATACCGGTACCTTCTTTCGGCAAAGTATGGCTGAGGACAGCCCCGTGCTCCCGTTCCCAGCTGAGCGCGAAGTCGCGGAAGTTCTGCTGCACACTGGGCGGCAAGAGCTCGCCTCCTTCCACGCGGCCAGCAGGGCCGTCGAAGTTGGCTGAAAAATGCAAGGCTCCAAACTCCGCGAGAGATTTCCAGGTCTGCTGGGCCTCGGATTCCTGCTGGTAGGAGCGGAGCGCAGCCACTGAGCTAAGACCCGCTGCTACAAAGGTCACGCAGGTAAAGACCGAAATTACTTTCAGCGCTTTTCCCGCCGCCTTCTCTGCGGGGGCACGCTGCCCCAGCAGCGCTACTGCGCGGCGCAACAATGGGGCGGTGACGGCTACGGCCAAACCGGTGGTAGCCAGGGCCAAGCCTATCCCGGCGGCGTAGAACCTGAGGAACAGGAGGGCAAAAGAATAGCTCCCTTGGCGGGCGAGGAATGTACTCGCAAGGCCAATGAGAACTAGGTGCGGGAGGATGACAAAGGTCCATTGCCGCGAATTGCCTTTTTGACTGCGGTGCCCTCCATTTATTGTGCGCAGCGCTGCCAATCTAAGACCGGAAACCCGAAGAACAAATACCAGGGCAAAAAGGGAAACGACAAATAGAAACAGGATCGCCACCAACGCGGGCAGGCGGAATACGACCGATTGGATGAGGTGAAGGAACTGCGTCTTTTCGCTTAGCCTGAGCCCGTCATTCCTGGCCGATTCGTAGAAGTGGTTCGCATTGCCACCCGTTGCTTTGGGAACCAAGACGTAGTCACCGTGGTAATCCAGCGACCCAAGCTCACTGGCCGCTTGGCTCAAGGCATCCGGCCGGTTGAGCCGGGGAATGCGTTCCGGTGCTGGATAATTTTCCTCCAGCGGGATGAAAACCTCGTGGGAAGTCCCGCTTGCGTCATCGGTGCCAGTCAGCCGGTAGATGGAGTAGCCGTTCTGCTCGGCCAATGAAACCAGTGAGTTACGGATTACCGTCGGTGCGTAGTCTGACTCAAGTTCCTCCGCGAGTGAAGTCTTAGGCTCGACGTAGTCAAGACTAAAGGTTGATTCGACCCCTAAGGACAAGGGCTTGGTGGAGTCAACCAGGGCTGTCAGCAGCCACCCAGTAGTCGCGATGACTGCAGCAAGAAGTAGGCTCAAAAGCCCAAGTACTAGGGGTCGAATACGCATGAGTTCTAGCAGAAGTTGTAGTAGTAGCTGTCCTTAGTGCCCGGCAAATTCGTTGCCCAAAGCTCGGCGATCGACTTCTGGCCGCCGCGGGTGTCGATGCTTTGTTGCCTTCTGTCGTTGACGATCACAGTCGAAGTATGGCACCGATTCACGGTGAAATAAGAACGCGCCTTAGCGTCCCAGAATCCGTACTCCCAGGTACCGCCACCTGCAGGGTAGCGAACTTTCCGGCCGACAGATGCCCAGTAGGTTGTGAAGGCTGGTGCTGCCTCGCCGAGTAGCTCGGCCATCACACCGGAAGCAAAGCCTCCCTTGGCGCCGTGGTCTTGGAATTCTTCTGCGGAAGCAACGGCTGAGTTAGATACGGAAACGCTCAGAGCAGAGGCAATCAGCAGCGCTGCAAACTGCCGAGTGCGCTTTTTTGGGGGTCATAACAGTCTCCTTTGAGAGAGGAAATGAGGCGGGATTGCCTCAAAAGGAAGGCTACCCTAAGTGAATATAAATGGGAATAGAACCAGTTTTCTAATTTTATTGGTACTTTTCACGGGCCTTAGGCTCGGGAGGGCGGTGGTTGTCCTTGGTCCGCTATGTCTTGGATTCACCCCGTACGGAGTGGGGTTGCCCGCAACACGCCCTTTCGTCCTTGCTCTCTTCTGACGTCATCCTCGCCAACGTCAGCTGCGCGAAACTCCTGCCTAGTTTCGCACGCCGCAAGCGCACGGTGTCGTGCGCTTGCTTAGGCCGCCCCTAAGGCGCAGCACATGCGCGCGATTGTTGATGTGCCACACACTGCAACCTAGTTCCACACGATCTGCACCGATTCAGGGTTGAAGGTCTTGGTGCCGCGCACGCCACGGCGCAGGCGCACCTGGCACAGGGTGTTAATGACTCGACGCTGCACGGCAAGCTCTGCGTTGTCGAAGGCGTCCACGGGCGAGGCGTAGCCGGTTGTGTCGAGCAGCGCCGATGCGCCAGCAAGGCGGGCACGGCGCGTTTCGAGTTTCTCGATCTGCGGCTCATAACGGTTTCGCGCGCGCTTGAGGTCACGGGCCTCGATAAGCTCCTCGTCGTAGTCAGCCTGGACGCGGGCGAGCTTTGCGCGAAGCTCAGCGAGTTCGTCGTCGATGGCGTCGACCTCGTCGTCATCCGCAGTTGGCAACAGGTCTGCTAGGTCGTCACGGCCAAGGCGGGCGCGGATCACGGCGAGCACAAAATCATCGACGCTATGAGTGCGCACTAAGCCACAGGCCGCGCAGCGGTAGCGGTCGGCATGCGTGTGCACGGGGTTGCCGCACTCGTCGCAGACATACAGGCCCGAGCCAAGATGGCGGCGAGTGTTCCGGCGCTCCTTGTTTGTCAGCCGGTCGGGATCATCGAGCACGTTTTGCACACGCCACCACAGATCGGGTGTGACGATCGGCTCCCACTGCCCTTTCACCGGCTCGCCGGTATCGGGGTCGCGGACGATATGCGTGACACGGCGGTATTTGTTCTTCACGCCTTTGCGCTTGGCCTTCTTATACGTGGAGTAGCCGGCATACACGGGGTTGCGCAGGATCGAGTGCAACGACGTGTAGGCCCAGGGCTGCGCGTCGGGAACCGACTTTTCTTCCTGGCCAGCAGCGCGACGGCGTGCGTTGCGCTCTGTGACCACGGTGTGCATATGGCGCGGCGTGGTCGGAATGTCCGGCAAGCCCGGTTGATCGACCCCAGATAAGGCGCGTGCGATATCGCGCATGGAGTTGCCCCTCTCGACAGCGCGGAACATACCGAGCACGGCGGCGGCTTCGGATGGGATGATCTCGCCGGTGGAGGTGTAGCCGATCGGGCGCACACCGCCGGAGTACCAGCGGCCCTGCTCGGCGCGCTGCTGTTGCGCACGGGATTGGCGCATGCTTTTGCGTTCGATCTCGCCGCGCGCCACGGCTGCTTTGATACGCGCGTACATTCTGCCGCCGTCGGTGGCAAGGTCAGCATCACCGTTCGCGGTGACGAGTTTCAGCCCCTGCTCTTCCGCCCTGTCGATCCACTCTTCGAGCTGCGCGGGCTGTCGTGTGAGGCGGTCGAGGTCCCAGCAAATGATCGCGTCGATCTCGCCGCGCTCAAAGGACGCCACCATCGCGTCGTAGTCGGGACGGTCCACGTCCTTCTTTGATGCAGAGATCGATTGATCGACGTAGGTATGCACGACGTCCCAGCCGCGTTACTCGGCGAGGGCTTCGCAGTCCTGACGCTGCCGGTCGATGGCGAGGCCGTCCATGGCAGCATCTAACGAGATACGGAGGTAAATAGTAGCACGTGTAGTCATACGCTATTCATAGCGCATTTAGGTTACATTGAAACGAAACTCCACGCAGACGACATCCTCAGCCTGCTCGACCTCGCAGACCGCTAGCTCGCCAGCAGCCGCTTTGACACGAAGCTCTCACCGCCTACCGGGCGCGCAGTTCCACGGGCACAGCCTTAAAGTTTGCGGATACGCTCTGCATCAGCCACGAGGTTTTGCGTGAGCTTCTCCGCTTCAAGGCCACTCAAGTCGCAGCTGTCGAAGCGGGCCAGCCAATCAGCACGAATGGCGGGGGAGTCGAACCAGGTTGCGCGCTCGGCTTCAATATCCTCGATACCGCTCAAGGTGCGGCCGTCGCGGGTGCGGATCTCGAGGTCGTCGACAAGCGGGGCAATCGCTTGAAGCCCTGGGACGATGGCCTTAAAGCCCGACGTATGGGAAACCTCATTGGTCCAGCGCGGGTAGCGGCTCACGCGCTGCGCCTCCAGGTAGCGCTGGACGACACCGAGCCTGGAGACCTCCTGCGCCACCGCCAAGCCCACGACCCTCACGCGGAAACCCGCGGAGCGAAACTTGGCTATCTCTCCTGCGATGAATTCCGGGTTGGACAGCGTGTTCTCAATGATGAGGGAGTGCCCGTGCTGCCGGCCATACTCAATCAGCGAGGACATCCAATAGGGCACCGGACCATTGGTGAGCACGTCCATGCGCAGGGGGTCGCGCTCCATGATCTCGTCGAGGGCGGGGTGCAGCTTCCGAACCTCATCGGAATCAAGGACCGCGTGACCATTCTTTACAGATTCAATAGCCGTTGATTTGCCTGACGCTGGCTGCCCCGCCACATAAATGACTTCTGGAACAGACGGACTGTGAGCATTCGATCGGCCAAAGTAGCTGGCTTGCAGAGTCTTTAGCCGTTGCTCCATAACTTGTGGATCAACGGGGAAATCAGCGGCGGAAAGCATAAGCTATGCCGCTTTGTGCTCGGAGGAGAGGGCTTCAAGCCGCTGCGCAAAGAGAGCCGCAGCGGCGCGGATGGCTTCAATGTCGGTTGAATCAACACCACTGACTATGTCCTCTACCAGCCAATTCTGACGAATCCACCATTGTGATTCAACATCGTTGCCTGCTTCAGCGGCCCGAGTGAGGTAGGCAGCTTTCAGCGAGGACGCAACCTCCTTCATTGCGTCGAAGGCTGCGTACTCGATCTCCGGGACGTTGGCGGTGCTCATGGCGCTTAGAATAGCAGCGCCACGGCGGTTTTAGCCGTTGATAATCTGCGGGTAGGCCAGGCCCTTGAGGCCTTCGGTACCGAACTCCACGCCGTAGCCCGAAGACTTGATGCCGCCGAATGGCACGCGCGGGTCGACGCCGCCGTGACCGTTAATCCAGGTGGTACCAGCCTCGAGACGCGCCGCAACCTCACGCGCACGCTCGCGATCGGCGGACCACACCGAGGAACCAAGGCCGACATCGAGCTTGTTGGCCTGCTCGATTGCCCAGTCCAAATCGGTGTACTTGATGATCGGCAGAGCAGGGCCAAACTGCTCCTCGACGACGAGCGGGTTATCCGGGTCGATATCTGCCACCAGGGTGGTGGGGTAGAAGTGGCCCGGCGCGTCATAGTCAGGGTCGCCGCCCAACAGCACGCGCGCTCCGGACTCCTTCGCTGCCTTTACCAGCTTGTCCACGATGTCGAACTGCTGCTTGTTCTGCAGCGGGCCGAGCACGTTTTCTTCTTCCAAGCCCACACCCATCGGCGAGGCTTTGGCTACCTCGACGAGGGCTTCGCAGACGGCGTCGTAAAGCGATTCCGGCACGTACAGGCGCTTCATTGCCGCGCAGGTCTGTCCAGTGTTGATGAACGCGCCCCAGAAAAGGTCGCCGGCGATGGCGGCTGGGTCGGCGTCGTCAAGCACGATGCCCGCATCGTTACCGCCGAGCTCAAGGGTGAGGCGCTGCAGGTTCGCGGCAGAGGACTCGACGATCTTCTTGCCGGTCGCAGTGGAGCCGGTGAACATGATCTTGTCGATGTCCGCGTGAGTGGTCAGCGCTGCGCCTACCGCGCCGTCACCGGTGACAACCTGCAGGACGCCTTCCGGAAGCACGGAATTAAAGACCTTGATGAGCGCCAGGACGGACAGCGGGGTGTACTCGGAAGGCTTAACCACCACGGCATTACCCATGCGTAGGGCCGGGGCAATCTGCCAAATGGTGATCATCATCGGCCAGTTCCACGGGCCAATCGCACCGACGACGCCGAGCGGACGGTAGTGCACCGTCGCGGTGATGTCATCATCGACAGCGGTGTAATCAGGGGACTCGAAGGACGCCGTCGCGCGCAGCCACGCGGAGCACGCACCAACCTCGAAGCGAGCATTCGGGCCGTTCAGCGGCTTGCCCTGCTCGCGGGAGAGCAGCTCCACCAGTGGCTCCGCGGAAGCCTCAATGGCGTCCGCAGCCTTGAGCAGGAGGTCACAGCGCTCAGAGTCGCTGAGCTTTGCAAAGGACTTCTGCGCGTGAACCGCGCGCTCGACCGCCGCATTGAGCTCCTCAACACTGCCTTCAGGTGCGACGCCCACAACCTCTTCGGTGGCTGGGTTGATGATTTCTACGCCATCCTCAGCGCTAACAGCTGCGAGAAGATCTTCATACGTGGCGAACTGCGACATTTATTCTCCTTAGTCGAGGTGTGCAAAGTTTTGACTATTGTTACCCACAACACATATTGCCGCTTGACTTTAAGCGCACAAAACTTGTTCAAAAATGTGCTTGAGGTCACTGTATAGTACTTATATGCCCAACCCTTCCTCGCACTATGACCTCGCGGCCTGGCGCGCGGCGTCTTCGGAGACCTTCGGCAAGCTGGAAGTTCATGCACCCGAGGCGAGCACCTTTTGGGCTCAGCTCACCAGCACCAGGGTGGGGGAGGTCTCCCTCTTTGACATGCGCACCGCGCCCCATTCGGTAAAAAGGGAAAACGCAGCGCTTGCCGACGCCCCCTTTTGCAAGCTCAGCCTCCAGCTTTCCGGCCGCTCCACCATGGCGCAAGATGGCCGAACCTGCGAGCTTCATCCCGGTGACTTAGCACTGTATGTCACTCAACGGCCTTATGTTCTTGAATATCCCGTCGAGCAGCACACTCTTATCGTTCACTTTCCACAGAGCCTACTTAGCCTCACACCGGCGCAGATTCAGCAGCTAACTGCGAGCCCAGTTTCCCGTGATCATGGCTTGGGCAAGGTGGCAGTGCCGCTTTTCGAGCAGCTGGCCAATAACCTCGACGTGCTGGAAGGCCCGCACGCCCCGGCCCTTGTTCGCTCCGCCTTGAACATGTTGGTCACAGTGTTCTCTTCTGAAGTCGACACCGCCTCTGACTCGAAGAATTTGTTATTCAACCAGGCCACCTCATATATCGAGCAGCATTTGGGTGATGCAGAACTTTCCCCAAGCAGTATCGCCACGGCGCTTTTCGTATCCGTGCGTCATCTCCATTCCCGCTTCGCCGCACAAGGCCTATCAGTAGGCTCCTATATCCGCAGCCGCCGACTAGAGAAAGTACGGGAGGAGCTAACAAACCCCTTAAATGCCAAGGAATCCATTGGCACCATCGCCTCGCGCTACGGCCTGCACGATCCTTCGCATTTCTCGCGCATCTTCAAGGCTGAGTTCGGACTTTCTCCCAGCGCTTATCGCGCCCGTTTCGCACTCCATCCCTTTAAGAGTTCTAGATGGGGGTAAATCTCCCATTTAGCCTCCATACGGCTCTGCGTGGTCGCATAACAAATTTGTGAAGAAGAAATCTCTTGGCCTACTGCTTGCAGCGGCCCTCTCATTTGGCGCTATCTCTCCAGCGCAAGCACAAGAAGTTAACGCTCCGGTTGCCTCCGAAACGAGCGTTACAGCCGAACAAGATACCGCCACCAACTCCCAGTCCTCTGAACCTAATACCGGGGTAATTGTTGGCTCTGTCGTTGGCGCTCTCGCATTGGCCGGCCTCATCGCGGGCGGAGTCTATTGGGCTGTTCAACAGCGCATGATCCCCAATCCGCTACCTGGAATTATTCCGAATCCTCCAGCACCAGCTCCCGCCCCTGCGCCAGCACCGGCACCAGCTCCCGCTCCCGCCGCTAGGCCAGCTCCAGCCCCACCTCGCGTGATGGCACCCGCCCCTGCTCGCGTCACCGCCAGCTATGCAAACTGCACTGCCGTGTGGAACTCCATTGGCCGCCCAATCCGCTCTGGCGATCCTGGCTTCATGTCGAAGTTTGATCGTGATGGCGATGGCGTTGGTTGCGAGCGCGACCCTCGTTAAGACCTAAAGCAGCCACCCCATCGGAGTGGCTGCTTTTCTTATATTCCTTATCGGTTGGCGTATGGGTTACGCACACCGATGTACTGCAGCGAGGTGTACTCCTCGATGCCCTCGGCGCCGCCTTCGCGGCCCATGCCGGACTGCTTGACGCCACCGAATGGGGCAGCGGCGTTAGAGATGACACCGGCGTTGAAGCCCATGAGGCCGAACTCTAGGCCATCGCCCAGGCGCCACATACGGTCGGAGTCTTCCGTGAACACATAGGAGGCCAGGCCATACTCGGTGTCGTTGGCCAGCTCGATGGCCTCGGCTTCATCGCTGAAGGTAAGGATCGGCGCAACCGGTCCGAAGATCTCCTCCTGCGCCACGCGTGATTCACGTGAAACATTGGTCAGGACGGTCGGCTCGTAGAAGTAGCCAGCACCCTCACCACGGCTGCCGCCGACGAGAACTTTGGCACCCTTGGCGACGGCGTCTTCGACGAGCGCGGCGACGTTGTCCTGGGCCTTTTTCTCAATGAGCGGCCCACAGGTAACGCCCTCGTCCATACCGTTGCCCACCTTGAGCTCAGAGATCTTGGCTGCAAACTTCTGTGCGAACTCTTCGGCCACGGACTCGTGCACAATAAAGCGGTTAGCTGCGGTGCAGGCCTCACCAATGTTGCGCATCTTCGCGCCCATCGCACCCGCTACAGCTTGATCCAAGTCTGCGTCCTCGAAAACAATGAACGGCGCGTTGCCGCCGAGCTCCATGGAGGTGCGCAGAACGTTGTCCGCAGCAGCCTTCAACAAGGTCTTACCCACCGGAGTAGAGCCAGTGAAAGACACCTTGCGGAGGCGCGAGTCAGCCATGACCGGCTCAGAAATGGCGGAAGCGGACTTGCCCGCCACGACGTTCAGAACGCCCTCCGGAAGACCCGCGTCAATCATGGTCTGGGCGAAGTACTGAGCGGTCAGCGGAGTCAGCTTCGCTGGCTTGAGCACCATGGTGCAGCCCGCAGCAACCGCCGGCGCAACCTTGCGGGTGGCCATGGCGAGTGGGAAGTTCCACGGGGTGATAAGCAGGCACGGGCCCACCGGCTTACGGCGGGTCACCATCTGAAGGGTGCCCTCCGGTGCGGGCAAGCTGCGGCCATAGTCACGCACGGCTTCCTCAGAGAACCAGCGCAGGTACTCCGCACCATAAGTGACCTCACCGTAGGCCTCAGCCAGAGGCTTGCCCATTTCCAAGGTCATCAACGCAGCGAATTCATCCTTGCGCTCGGTAACAAGCTCGAAGGCACGACGCAGGATGTTAGAACGCTCGCGCGGGGTTGTGCGCGCCCACTCGTCCTGGACGGCACAGGCGACATCCAGTGCGGCCACGGCATCCTCCGAGTTACCCGAAGCCAATGTGGCTAGTACCTCGCCGGTGGCGGGATTCTCCACGTCGAAGGTCTCACCTGACGCAGCATCGCGCCACTGCCCGTTAATCAGCAGGCCGGTCGGAACCTTGGCCAACAGTTGCTCAACATTGATAGTCATAAAAGTTGCTAACCTTTCTTCGAGAATTTGTCCGCCAGCGTACGCGCCGCACCGGACAACAGCTGGACATCAGCTCCTACCAGTGCAAACGACGCACCTGCGTCAAGATAACGCTGCGCCTGCTCCAGATTGAAAGCGTTGACGCCCACCGGCTTGCCCGCGGCACGGACCGCATCGAAAGTACGCTGCACTGCGTCCAGCACGTCTGGGTGAGTCTGCTGTCCCAGCAGCCCCATTGAGGCCGCCAAATCCGATGGGCCGACAAATACTTGGTCAACACCATCGACTGCCGCGATCTCCGCCGCGTTCTCCACAGCGGTGAAGGACTCAATCTGCACGGTCAGGCTGACGGTCTCAGCGGCCTTCTGCAAATACCCCTCCACACCATTCCAGCGGGAAGAACGAGCCAACGCACTGCCGACGCCGCGCACACCGCGCGGTGGGTAATACATTGCCGCTACAGCCTTCTCGGCCTCGGCTGCAGTATCGACCATAGGCACCATCAGATTCTGGGCACCAACATCTAGGTATTGCTTGATAAGTGCGGTATCATTAACCGGAACACGCACCATGCGGGTTGGCCCATACACATCTGTGGCCCGAAGCAATTCTGCGATGGTCTCCAAGCTATAAGGGGAGTGCTCGCCATCAATGAGCAGCCAATCGAAACCGGCGGAAGCAACAATCTCCGCCGCCACCTGGGAGCCGGAGCAGATCCAGGCGCCGATCAAGGGGGCGTCGTCAAGCGCGCGCGTGAAGGTTGGCGGAAGTTCTACTGGAATCGGCATGTGATTGCTCCCAACTTTCCGTAATCGGCGTGGACGGCATCGCCCGGCTCCACCCACATCGGCTTGGTGAAGGAGCCGGCGAGGATGATGTCGCCCTTCTTCAAAGTGTCGCCGTGGGCATGCAGCTTGTTCGCCAGCCAGGCGACGCCCATCGCCGGATGGTTGAGCACCGCCGCGGCGACGCCGGTGTCTTCGATGGATTCATTGCGATAGAGGAGGGCGGAGACCCAACGGAGGTCAACGTCTTCGGGACGGACTGGGTTGCCGCCATAAACCATCGCACCGAGCGCCGCGTTGTCAGAGATGGTGTCCACGATGGTGCGGCCCTTCATCTCAATGCGGGAGGAGAGGATCTCCAAGGCTGGCACCACGTAATCGGTCGCGCGGAGCACGTCAAAGATGCTGCAGTTAGGCCCCGCCAGGTCCTCCTTGAGAACAAAGGCGAGCTCCACCTCGATGCGCACGTTCGAGAACTGCGCGTGCTCGATAGCGGATCCGTTCTCATAGACCTGGTCCGCAAAGATGGCACCGTAGTCCGGTTCGGTAATACCGGTTGCCTCCTGCATCACCTTGGAGGTCAGACCAATCTTGCGGCCAACGAGGCGCCGCCCACCGGCGATGCCGCGCTTTACCCACTCACCCTGGATGGCATAAGAATCCTCCACACCCATGTCCGGGAAACGAGTGCTCAGCAGAGGAATCATCGTGCGGTCGCGCTCGGCCTGCGCCAGCTCATCCGCGATGGCTATATGTTGCTTGCTATCTAACATTGTCGAATTCCTTAGTTCGTTGTTTCACGTGAAACATGCAGAAAAGCTGGACCGCATTTCTGGGTTTTAATCAACCTTGAAATCACAGTCCAGCATCCATGAGAGCTTTAGAGCTGGTTGCCGAGCTTGAACTCGCCCTGCTTCCACTCCGGCATCTCCTCGGAATCTTCCTTGCGGGTGTAGGAGAAGCCATCCGCGCCGATGGTCTGCGCCATCTCGGACTCATCGGTGCGCTCGACCAGCGGAACCGGATTGCCATCGAGGTCGAGGACGGTGGAGCCGTCGCGGTACCAAGAAGGAACAACCGGGGTACCCCACCAGTCGCGACGCTGGTTGTCGTGGACGTCCCAGGTGACAACCGGGTTGTCTGGGTCGCCGGTGTAGTAATCCTGGGTGTAGATCTCCACGCGGTGACCATCCGGGTCGCGCAAGTAGAGGTAGTAGGCATTGGAAACACCGTGACGGCCTGGGCCGCGCTCGATAGCGTCAGACTCGCGGAGAGCGCCAAGCTTGTCGCAGATGGCGATGATGTTGTGCTTCTCGTGGGTAGCGAACGCGATGTGGTGCATGCGCGGGCCGTCACCACCGGTCATTGCGGTGTCGTGGACGGTCGGCTTACGGCGCATCCATGCGGCATAGACGGTGCCCTGTTCATCGCGGATATCCTCAGTGATACGGAAGCCAAGATCCTCCATGTAATCCACGGCCTTCGGAACATCCGGGGTGATCTGATTGAAGTGATCCAAGCGAACCAACGCGCCCGGGATATGAGCGTCATAGCTCCACGCCAGACGCTCGCGGTGCTCTACCTCGTAGAAGAACTCGTACGGGAAACCGAGCGGATCCTGCACACGAACGGAATCGCCGATGCCCTTGACAAAGCCGTCCTTGTTGCGACGAACCTCGCAGCCGCGGGCCTTGTAAAACTCCTCAGCACGGTCCAGATCTTCGGGGCTACGCACGCGGTAGGAGAAGGCCGCCACTGCCGGAACAGGGCCCTTGCGCAGCACCAGGTTATGGTGGATGAACTCCTCGTAGGTGCGCAGGTAGATTGCGTTGTCATCTTCCTCGGTCACGACGAGGCCTAAGGTATCCACGTAGAACTTACGGGAAGCCTCAAGATCGGTGACAACGATCTCCATGTAGGCGCAACGCAGGATATCCGGTGCTTGAACGTTGGTCATGATGTGCTCCTTGGGTGAAAAGTAGGTGAGAGAAAAAGGATTTAGTCCTGCTTGCCGAAGACCGGGTTGTGAACCTTATCGAGGTTGATGTGGACTGCCTGCTGGTCGGTGTAGAAGTCGATGGAACGGTAGCCACCCTCATGGCCCAGGCCGGAAGCCTTCACGCCGCCGAATGGGGTACGTAGGTCGCGGACGTTATTCGAGTTCAGCCAGACCATGCCAGCCTCAACGTTCTGTGCGAAGTTGTGCGCACGCTTGAGGTCGGAGGTCCAGACATATGCGGCCAGACCGTACTTGGTGTTGTTGGCCAGCTCGAGCGCTTCCTCGTCGGTGTCGAACGGGGTGATGGCAACGACTGGGCCGAAGATTTCTTCCTGGAAGATGCGGGCGGATGGGTCGACGTCAACGAAGACGGTCGGTTGCACAAAGTTGCCCTCTTCAAAGCCCTCTGGGCGCTCGCCGCCGGCTGCCAGCTTTGCTTCCTGCTTGCCGATCTCGATGTAGGAGGTGACCTTCTCGTAGTGCTCTGGGTGAACCAGGGCGCCAACCTCGGTCTTCGGATCGGAAGGCAGGCCCACCTTTACGCGCTTGGCGACGGCCGTGTAACGCTCAACGAATTCATCGTAAATGTCGCGCTGGACGAGGATGCGCGAGCCGGCGGTGCAGCGCTCGCCATTCAGGGAGAACACGCCGAAGATACAGGCGTCGATTGCGGTGTCGAGGTCCGCGTCGGAGAAGACAATGGCAGGGGACTTGCCGCCCAGCTCCATCGACAGACCCTTCAGGTGCGGTGCCGCGTTTCCGAAAATAATCTGACCGGTGCGGGACTCGCCGGTAAAGGAGATCAGCGGGACGTCTGGGTGCTTGACCAGTGGGTCGCCCGCGTAGCCTTCCTCGCCGAAGCCGTTGACTAGGTTGAAGACGCCCTTCGGGAGGCCAGCCTCCTCAAAGATGCCTGCCCACAGCTGTGCGGAAAGCGGGGTGAACTCAGCCGGCTTCAGGACAACGGAGTTACCAGTGGCGATAGCAGGGGCGAGCTTCCAGGACTCCAGCATGAAAGGAGTGTTCCACGGGGTGATAAGACCTGCGACGCCGATTGGCTTGCGGTTGACGTAGTTGATCTGGCGGCCCGGAACCTTGTAGGCGTCGTCGGCCTGCGCAACGATGAGGTCAGCGAAGAAGCGGAAGTTCTCCGCCGCGCGCTTGGCCTGGCCATTGGCCTGGGTGATTGGCAGGCCGGAGTCGAAGGACTCCCAAGCAGCCAGCTTGTCTGCGCGGGTCTCGACGATGTCTGCGATTTTGTTGAGGACGCGAGCGCGCTCGCGGGGGAGAGCCTTGGACCACTCGCCGCGCTCAAAGGCAGCCTTGGCGGCAGCAACGGCTTTGTCGATGTCGGCCGGCTTGCCGGAGGCGGCCTTGATGTAGTTCTGGTTGGTTACCGGATCGAGTACCTCGAACTCGTCGCCATCAATAGAGGCAACGAATTCACCATCGATGTAGTGGAGGATCTTCTCTGGCAGGTCGTTTGGCTTCGCGGCGTCGTTGTTGATGCTCATGGCTTTAGGGTTCTCCTTTAAGTCTGGGTATCTAGGTTGCGTTTGCAGTGTCTGTTTCGGCGTTTTTTGCCCGATAGCTCCGGGAGGTTTGCAAGCGGTGTTCCCGTGCAACCTTTTCCACGTATGCTTCCTCGGCGCCGATCTCAATGAGGGTGATTAGCTTTTCGTGTTCTTCCACCGAGTCCAACGCCCGCTCCGGGATGTAGCGGAAGGTCGAAACGCGGTGATATTCCAGTTGGTCCCATTGCTCGTAAACCAGCTTTACAAGCCTTTCGTTGGGACACTTGGCAAAGAGCACGCTATGAAATTCTTTGTTAAGCTTGGTGAACTCGTCTGGGTCGTGGGTGACATCAAGCTCGCGCATCTGCTGATTAAGCTCCCGCGCCTTGGCGACGTCCGCGGCTTCGAGGAAGGGAGCGGACTGGGCGGTTGCCCGGGCCTCGAGTGTGGCCACGATCTCCATGGATTCGTAGTAGGCCTCGCGGTTGTGGGTGGTTACTCGCGCGCCCACATTGCGTTCGTAGGTAACCAGCCCTTCGGCCTCGAGCTGCCTGATGGCCTCGCGCACCGGCACGACGCTGACATCGAGTTCTTCCGCAATTGTTGTAAGAACCAAGCGGTGGCCTGGCTCGTATCCGCGGGTGCGGATCTGCTGGCTTATCCAGTTATAGGCCTGTTGGGATTTGCTCTCCGCGAGGCTCATTGACCACCCCCATTCTTGAAGGCGAGGTAGGCCTCCTTGTTGGCGCCCTTTGGCGGGAACATCCCGTCGAGGCTTGCGCCGGCCTTGACCTGCTCGGCCACCCACTCATCCTCGTGCTCCTTGGCAAGCGCAGCGTCTGCTACCTCCTCAGCCAGCTCGCGCGGGATGACGATGACGCCGTCGTCATCGCCGACGATGATGTCTCCCGGGATAACGGTGGCGTTGCCACAGGAAACAGCAATGTCGCTATCCCACGGAACGTGCTTGCGGCCGAGCACGCATGGGTGTGCGCCTTGGGTGAAGACGGGCAGGCCGATCTCACGGACCGCCTCGTAGTCGCGCACACCACCATCAGTGACAACACCGGCCGCGCCGCGGGTCTTCGCGCGCAGTGCAAGGATGTCGCCCAAGGTGCCAGACCCCGGCTCTTGGCGAGCCTCGATAACGATTACTTCGCCTTCCTTTACGGTGTCGAAGGCTTTCTTCTGCTCGTTGAAGCCGCCGCCGTGGCTCTTGAAGAGATCTTCGCGCCCGGCAACGAAGCGCAGGGTGCGGGCGACGCCCACCATTTTGGTGCCCGGAGTCTGTGGATAGACGCCTTCGATAACGGATTGGTTGATGCCGCGATTTCGTAACTGTGCCGAAAGTCCGGCGGTGGGCGCCTCCTCCAATTTCCGTTTCAATTCCGCGGAAAGTTCGGAAGAGGAGGAAGAGGGAAGCGGCGGAAGCCCAGCGGACTCACGGTCGCCGTAGGCATCCTCGCGCTGCTTGTCATCGACATTCGGCAGGTTGCCCAGAGCCGAATCGAAGGAAGCCGGGATCTCCACGACTGCCGTCTTAAGACGTCCGGAGGTCTCGCCACCCGGTACGTCAACCTCGACCTCAACGACATCGCCGGGCTTGATCACGGTGGAGCCCGCCGGGGTGCCCGTCAGGATGATATCGCCAGTCTCCAGAGTCATGTGCTGGGAGAGGTCCGCGACAAATTGCGCGAGAGGGAAGATGAGGTCCTTCTCCGACGAGGTACCCTTCTGCGCCAGCTCGCCATTAACCCAGGTGCGCAGGCGCAACGAGGCGGGGTCGATCTTCTGGGCGTCGATAAGCATGGGCCCAATCGGCGTATAACCATCGCGGGACTTGGAACGGGTATTAGATCCCTTATCCTGCGCGCGATAATCATAAAGACCCAGGTCATTGGAAGCAGTTACATAGGCGACATGACCCCAAGCCTCTTCCAAGGTGACATTGCGAGCCGGCTTGCCAATGATGAGCGCAATCTCGCCCTCAAACGCCAACAGCTCAGTGCCCGCCGGACGCTCGACGACGCCGCCGGATTCCGCCAGGGTACTGGTCGCCTTCAGGAAGTAACTCGGGGTCTTGGGCCAGCGACCACGTTGAGCGGCACGGGACTCAAAAGCCACGTGCACGGCAATAATCTTGCCCGGTTTCTCAGGCAGAAATTGGGGTACAGCCATGAAAAATCCTTCTTTTCTCTCAAATGTTTGCCCAAATCGTATATTATCCCTACCAACGCCGCAAGTGGTTCAACTCACAATAAGTGGTTAGGTATACGACAAGCCACAACTAGAAAGGGAAAACATGTCGCAAGCAACTGCCGCACCGACAATCACGACGGCCGAACGCCGCCGTGTTGTCGCCGCGACCACCATCGGTACCGCCATCGAGTGGTACGACTACTTCCTCTACGCCGCGGTAGCTGGCCTCGTATTCAACAAGCTCATGTTCGGTCCGCTGGAAGGCGGCCTAGCCACCATCATCTCCTTCCTTACGGTTGGCCTTTCCTTCCTCTTCCGCCCAATCGGCGCTTTCCTCGCCGGCCACTTCGCCGACCGCCTTGGTCGCCGCGTGGTTCTCATGGTCACCCTCTTCGCCATGGGCGGCGCCACCACACTAATCGGCGTCCTGCCCACCTTCGATAGTGCTGGTGTTTGGGCGCCGATCCTGCTCATTTTCCTGCGCATCATCCAAGGAATTTCCGCAGGCGGTGAGTGGGGCAGTGCGGTGCTGATGGCGGTGGAGCACGCACCCGTCGACAAGCGCGGGCTCTATGGCGCCGGACCCCAGGTGGGCGTGCCGGCTGGCCTGCTGCTTTCTTCCGGAGTTCTTTCAATCATGAACACCATCGCGCCTGGCGACGCCTTCATGGCCTGGGGTTGGCGTGTACCGTTCCTGCTTTCCTTCGTTCTGGTTTTGGTGGGTTACCTGATCCGCATGGGCGTTGACGAATCCCCAGTCTTCGAGGAAATCGCCGAGCGCCAAGAGGAAGAAACGCCACATCCTTTCGCAGTTCTGTTCAAGAAGTTTTTCCCGCTGGTCTTCACTGCAGCACTGGTTTTCGCAGGCAATGGCACCGTGGGCTACATGACCACGGGCGGCTACATCCAGAAGTACGCGACCGACCCGGACGGTCCGGTTGCGCTCGCGCGCGGCGACGTCCTGAACGCCGTCACGCTTTCCGCGTTTACCTGGGCACTTTTTACGTTGTTTGCCGGTGCCATCTCCGATCGAATTGGTCGCCGCGCGACTTACCTCATCGGCTTTATCGCTCAGGCGCTCGGCGCCGCAGCGCTCTTCCCTCTGGTCAACACTGGCGATCTCAAGCTGCTCTATCTGGCACTGACCTCGCTAACCTTTGGCCTGGGCCTGACCTACGGCGCCCAGTCCGCCATGTATGCCGAGCTTTTCCCGGCGTCCATCCGCGCCACGGGCGTTTCCGTCACCTACGCCCTCGGCTCGGTCCTAGGCGGAGCTTTCGCCCCGATGATTGCGGCTTCCCTGGTCGAAGCAACGGGCACCACCTTCGCGGTATCCGGCTATCTAGTCACGGCTTCGCTGGTTGGCCTCGTGTGCACCTTCATCCTCCGTGAACGCAAGGGAATCCCTCTTGGCCCAGAGCACGAAGCCGCGCAAGCACGCGGGCACTTCATCTTCAGCAAGTAAATCCCCAGCGTTTCCACGCAAATCTGAATGCTCATTGTAGAAAATTGCGACATCATATATGATTCCGCACATAGGACTTAGATCACACTCCCTAAATGCATTGAGTTAAGTCACCCGCATCCCATCCACTTCATCTTGGCTAACAAGGAGATCACAGTGCAGTTCCACCACAATGGTTATGTTTCCCAAGACCCCCGCGTCCTCGAGCCCGCAGGTTATGGCGTCGACCGCACCAGCGAGCTGCCAGACACCATGGACGTCCTCATCGTGGGCTCCGGGCCGGCGGGCATGATCACGGCTGCACAGCTGGCAATGTTCCCAAGCGTCAACACTCGCATCATCGAGCGCCGCCCGCACCGCCTCATCCTGGGCCAGGCAGACGGTATCCAGTCCCGTTCCGTGGAGACTTTCCAGGCCTTCGGCTTTGCCAAGGAAATCACCGAAGAGGCCTACGAGATCACCGAGATGTCCTTCTGGAACCCGGATCCAGAAAACCGCGAGCACATTATCCGCGGCGCCCGCCCCGTCGATGACGAGGGTGGCATCTCCGAGTTCCCACACCTCATCGTCAACCAGGCCCGCGTTCTGGATTACTTCGCCCGCTTTGCCCACCGCGCCCCGGGCCGCATCGAACCGGACTATGGCTGGAAGTTCATCGAGCTCGAGGTAGGGGAGGGCGAATACCCCGTCGCCGTCAAGCTCGAAGATGAGAACGGCAATCCCCGCACGGTCCACGCCAAGTACGTCGTCGGCTCGGACGGCGCCAAGTCCCGCGTGCGCAAGTCCATCGGCCGCTCCTTAAACGGCGATCAGGCCAACCACGCGTGGGGCGTCATGGACGTCGTGGTCGATACCGACTTCCCAGATTGGCGCACCAAGTGTGCCATCCACTCCAAGGCCGGCTCGATCCTCCACATCCCGCGCGAGGGCGGCTACCTCTGCCGCATCTACGTCGACTTGGGCGTCGTCCCAGAAGGTGACAACGGCAAGGTGCGCGAGACGCCAATCGAGAAGATCATTGAGAAGGCCAACGAGATCTACTCTCCTTATTTCATCGATGTGAAGATGGTGGCTTGGCACTCCGTCTACGAAGTAGGCCACCGCCTGGTCGATGCCTTTGATGACAACAACGATTCCCCGCGCGTCTTCCTCACCGGCGATGCTTGCCATACCCACTCCGCGAAGGCGGGCCAGGGTATGAACGTTTCCATGCAGGATGGTTTCAACATCGGCTGGAAGCTTGGCCACGTCTTGGATGGCCGCGCGCCGGAGGAGCTGCTGAGCACCTACCATGGCGAGCGCCAGCCAGCCGCACAGAACCTCATCAACTTCGATAAGGAATGGTCCACCCTCATGGCCACCCCGCCGGAGGAGCTCGAGGATCCGTGCGCGGTGGAGAAGTACTACGTCGCCGCCGAGGAATTCGCCGCCGGCATGATGACCCAGTACGAGGAGAACATCATCGTCGGCGACACCCAGCATCAAGAACTGGCCACTGGCTTCCCGGTGGGCAAGCGTTTTAAGTCCTTTGAGGTTCTCCGCCGCTGCGACGCAGTTCCGCAGCACCTGGGCCACCAGCACTTCGCAGACGGCCGCTACCGCATCTACGCTTTTGCCGACACCCCGAAGGCCGGCGAGGAATCCAAGCTCAGCGCCTGGGCCGAGCGGATGAAGGAGGTTCTGGCCAAGTTCACTCCCGCTGATGCCGACGAGAACACCTACTTCGACGTCAAGGCCATCTACCAGCAGACCAACCACCACGATTACGAGCTCTTGGACGCCCCGCGTCTCTTCCGCCCCCTTAACGGCAAGTTCCATATCCCCAATTGGGAGAACGTATTCAACGCCCTGCCCGAAGAGCGCGACATCTTCGAAGCCCGCGGCATCTCCCGCGAGGGCGCTGCTATCATCGTCCGCCCAGACCAATACGTCGGCGCGGTCCTGCCGCTTGACGACGCCGCGGCTGTCGAGGCCTACTTCGACAAGGCGCTGTTGCCAACCAAGTAAGCAACAGCTCTAAATAGCAGCCACAAACAACGCCCCGCGTAGTGTTTCACGTGAAACACTACGCGGGGCGTTAAGCGTTAGCAGCGCCTAGGAGTGCTTAGCCAGGAGCGCTTCCAGACGCTCCGCGAGCGGCTGGCGGTTCAGCTCCGCTCCCTTCTCGCGGAGATCGGCAGCTTCAAATTCTGGAAGGACCTTATCCAAGACCTCGTTAGAAGATTCTTCTGGGTGCTTCAACGCACGATAGAAAGCGGCACTCAACACGATTTGTTCCATCACCGCTATGGGCTTGCCCGGAGCATATTCCGGAGCATCCGGCTCAAAGTCCCAGACCTGGACCCAGTCGAGGCCGAAGAACTTGGGACAATTTCCTTCCACGATTTCGCGGGCGAAGTTGCGGGGAACGGCAGCGCTACGGCGGCCCGGATCGAAGATAGCGAGGACTGGCTCGCCATCGTCCTCTCCAACCACGAGCCAATCGCTGCCGTGGTATTCCACCAGCGATTGGCCGAGCACGAGCTCAACCTCATCGACACTGAGCTTCGGAGCGACCTCACGGGCGAAGGCGTCGACATATGGCGCTTGCCATGTCTTGTGCTTCTTCAGCTCCTCATCGTCGCCGTGAACTTCCATGAAACGCTTGAAGGACTCGGCCGCTTCCTCACGGCGCTTGGTTAGTTGCTCCGAGTACTGTTCTTGAAGTGGTGCAAGTTTGGATTCAAGTGTGCCCATGGTCACAACCATACATCGGAGCATTCATTCTGTCCGTGCATAAAATGTGCTCGAAACCACACACGTAGCGCACACTCATGCTAAGGTGTGTCTCATGCAACTTCTGACCAACAAATCCCAGAACTGGTGGTGGCGCGCGTAACTGCGGGCCAGTTCACTCGAACCCAGAAGATTTAGGCTCGCGCTATGCGGGCCTTTCGTGGTTTTATAACCACCATGGCGCACGCGGCGCGAATCTAAAGCTTCAAAACTTTAAAAGCTACAGACAACATATAGCCGCGAAAGGCCACCACGAATGCCACCACGAATGCCACCAACCCCTACCTCCGGACCGGTCTTCCATACCGCCTCCCGAGCGATACCTTATGAGCAGGATGCGTCGCTGCTTTTTCACCGGCTCGCGCAGTCGAAGGATAGCCTCCTCCTTGAGGCCGCCGACATCGAGTCGAAGAAGAACCTCAATTGCATCGCAGTTCTCCAGGCCGCATTGAAAGTTACCTGCCGGGGACAGCGTGTCACAGCCACGCCACTGACTGAAGTGGGCGAGGCAATGATGGAGCGCCTCAAGGATCAGCTTGGCGGGTACTTCGATGGCGAGGCGTTCGCCTTTAGCCTTTCCGCGAAGAGCGACGAGCGCGAGCGCCTCCGCGACGTTTCGACCGCCGCCGTACTTCGCGCTCTTCAATTAGATGCCGGATACTCCACGCGGGATGGCGCCCTTCCATTCGTCGGCGGCGGCTTTGCTTATGACTATCTCGAGACCTTCGAGAAACTGCCCGCCGTAGGGGAGGGCCCGAACGATTATCCGGATTATGAGTTTGTCGTCGCGCAGACGCTACTGACCATCGACCACGCCGCAGAGACCGCCGCGTTGCATGCGGTCGACCTGAGTGAGGACGCGGCGTCGGCAAGCTTAGCAGAGCTCGCATCCATCGAGCCGCAAGCTCTAGAACCCGCGCCGGACCGTGATCGCCTCGTTGCGGAAGCTTCGATCTCCGACTCCGAGTTCCGCACCATTGTGTCACAGTTACAAAATAACGTGACTTCGGGGGACATCTACCAAGTGGTGCCCGCCCGCGCATTTTCCCTCGATTGCCCCGACGCCTTCGCCGCCTACCGCCAACTGCGCGAGACGAACCCTTCGCCGTATATGTTCTACGTGCGCGGCGCGGACTACGAACTTTTCGGCGCCTCACCAGAATCCAACCTAAAGTTCGACGCCCCAAGCCGCGAGGTTCAGCTTTATCCCATCGCCGGCACCCGGCCGCGCGGGCTCAACAAGGATGGCAGCATCAACCACGAACTCGACATCCGCAATGAGCTCGAAATGCGCACGGATAACAAGGAAGTTGCCGAGCACACGATGCTCGTGGAACTGGCCCGCAACGACCTCGCGCGCGTGGCCGTCCCACAGACCCGCAAGGTCGCCGAGCTCCTCCAGGTGGATCGCTACTCCCGCGTGATGCACTTGGTTTCACGTGTAACCGCCACCCTCCACGAGGACTACGACGCCCTCGACGCCTATCGCGCATGCATGAACATGGGCACCCTCACCGGCGCCCCGAAGCTTCGCGCGATGGAACTCATCCGCGAAACCGAGAAAACGCGCCGCGGTTCCTACGGCGGGGCAGTGGGTTACCTGAAGGGCGATGGCTCCATGGATAACTGCATCGTCATCCGCTCCGCCTACGTGAAAGGCGGGGTAGCGGTGGTTCAGGCTGGCGCCGGCGTTGTCCGCGATTCCGTGCCGCAGGCCGAAGCCGATGAAACCTTGCACAAGGCCTATGCCGTGCTGCACGCCATCACACTCGCTCATAACGCAAAACTGGAGGTTGTCCGGTGACTCATTCCACGCAGACTCATTCCCCGCACGTGGTGCTCATCGATAACCACGATTCCTTCGTCTACAACTTGGTCGACGCACTCGCCGGCTACCGCACGACCATCTTCCGCAATACCGTCTCGGTTGAAGAAGTCCTGGCTGCGGAACCCGACATCATCTGTCTCTCCCCAGGCCCGGGCCACCCGCGCGAGGCCGGCTGCATGATGGAACTCATCGATAAGGTGCTGGGGAAGATCCCGTTGTTTGGCATCTGCCTCGGCTTCCAAGCGCTGCTGGATCACCACGGCGGCATCGTCGAGCCCTGCGGCCCGGTACACGGCAAGTCGGTCCGGATGACCCTCACTAAAGCTGGCGCGAAACATCCCATCTTCACCGGGCTCGCCGTCGACTCCGAGCCGGATAATCCGGATTACGTCGGCACCCAAGTCCCAGTGGCGCGCTATCACTCCCTGGGCTGCAAGCAAATCTCTACAGGAATGCGGGCGCTGGCCACCACCGAGACCGCCATCGGAGACGTCGTCATGGCGGCCGAGACCGAGGACCAGATGGCCTTCGGGGTCCAGTTCCACCCAGAGTCCGTACTTAGTCCCACCGGGCCCATCATGTTGGAACGCTGCATCGAGTATTTGTCCGCGAAGTAGATATTTGGAAAGGCCAACTAAATGGAAAACGAGAACGCACTGAAGCTGCTCCAGGAGTACTTGAACACCGCCGAACCCACCCTCGAACAAGCCGAGAAGGTCTTTACTCCTCTGACCGTCGGCGAGTACGACGACATTCACATCGCCGCTTTGCTCATCCACATCCGCACCAGGGGCGAGACGCTTGCCGACGTCGCCGGTGCCGCCCATGCCTTCCTGAAGGCCGGGCGCCCTTTCCCCATCACGGGCGAGGGCCTGATGGACACCGCGGGCACTGGTGGTGACGGCGCGAATACCATCAACATCACCTCCGCGGCGTCGCTAGTCGCAGCCTCCGATGGGGTGAAGATGATTAAACACGGCAACCGCTCGGTCTCTTCCAAGTCGGGTTCGGCCGACGTCCTCGAGGCGCTGAACATCCCACTGGACCTCAACCCCGAGCGAGCTGTACGCCAATTTGAGGAGTCCAACTTCACCTTCCTCTTCGCCCCAGCCTATAACCCGGCGGTGGCACACGTGCAGCCGGTGCGCAAAGCACTCGGCATCTCCACCATCTTCAACACCCTCGGTCCACTGCTTTCCCCGGGCCGCCCGGAGTTTCAGATCATGGGCATCGCCAACCCCGCGCAGGGACGCCTCATCGCGGAAGTCTTCAAGGAGCTAGGCCGCACTCGCGCGTTAGTGGTCCACGGTGCGGGCACCGATGAGATTGCTGTCCACGGCACCACCCACGTGTGGGAGCTAAAGGATGGCGAGATCACCGAATATGACGTCACGCCAGAAAGCCTCGGCGTTGAACGCCACGAGCTCGCAGACCTCGTCGGCGGCGACGGCGCGGAGAATGCGCAGCTGCTTCGCGACGTCTTCGCGGGGGAGGGCAAGCCCGCGCACCGCGATGCCATCGTCGCCGCGGCGGGCGCGATGTTCTATCTCTACGGCAAGACCGCAACCATTGCCGAGGGCGTTGCCCACGCGAAGGAAATCATCGACTCCGGCCAGGTGGCCGGGTGGTTGCGCACCCACGAGGAGGCCAACTATGCCTAAGCTGCCAACGGTGTTGGAAGGGATCGTCGCGGGGCGCCGCACCCATCTCGCGGAGATCCATGAGCGCATCGCCCACGTGGATCTGGCGAACCTGCCGAAGTCGGAGCGTTCGCTTTACGACGCCCTGAATGGCACCAATCGTTTCATCATGGAGTGCAAGTCCTCCTCACCTTCGCTCGGACTTATTCGCGAGCACTACGAGCCGGGTGCCATCGCGCGCATCTACTCCCGCTATGCCTCGGCAATTTCGGTACTGTGCGAACCCGATAAGTTCGGCGGCGATTATGATCATCTGCAAACCGTCGCGATGTCCACACATCTGCCGGTGCTGTGCAAGGACTTCATCATCGACCCGATTCAGGTTTATGCCGCGCGCTACTATGGCGCCGACGCCATCTTGTTGATGATGTCCATCGTCGACGACGCGACCTACGCGGAGCTGAAGGCGCTCGCCGATTCCTTAGGACTGGACGTACTGACGGAGGCGATTACCAAGGAGGAGGTCGACCGCGCCGTCGCCTTCGGCGTCGACATCATCGGCATCAATAATCGGAACCTCCACGATCTGAGCATCGACCTGACGCGTTCGGAAAAGCTCGCGGAATATGTTCCGCAAGGCAAGATCATTGTCTCCGAGTCAGGAATCCGCGATAACCAGACGGTGCGTCGCATCGGCGGCCACGCCAACGCTTTCCTCGTCGGCTCTCAACTGACGAGCCAGCCGGACATTGACCTGGCCGCGCGCCGCCTCGTCTACGGCGACAACAAGGTCTGCGGACTCAGTACTCCTTCCGCGGCACAGGCAGCCCGCACGGCCGGTGCCATCTACGGTGGACTCATCTTCGAGGAGGACTCTCCGCGCAATGTTTCACGTGAAACTGCGGAACAGATCATCAGCCACGAGCCGGGGCTGCGTTACGTTGCGGTCTCGCGCCGCACATCCAACTTCGCGGAGATTGCATTCGAGGGCATCCACGCAATCCAGCTGCATGCCCCGTATCAGGGGAGCGTCGAAGCCGAGCGCGCGCTCATCGCGGAGGCCCGCAAGCATTCGAACTTTGTCTGGCGTGCCATCGACATGACGGCGCCGGATGCCCCGGACTTGGCGCGGGCGCTTGCCGGAGACGCGGATCTCCTCGTTCTCGACACCGGCCGCGGCGGCACGGGGCAGACCTTCGATTGGTCCACGGTTCCACGTGATATCCCGGCCCTCCTCGCTGGAGGACTCAACCTCGAGAATCTGGAGGAAGCGCTCGCCGTCGGCACCGCCGGCCTCGACCTCAACTCCGGAATGGAGACCTCCCGCGGCAAGGACTCTGGCCTCATCGCCCGCGCCTTCCAAACCATCCGCAACTACACAAATCCTTAAATTGACTTCTTCACAACACCCCGACACAGGAAAGAACATGACTGAAACACAAGAAACCAGGGAAACCTTGCTCCCGGCCTACTTCGGTGAATTCGGCGGGCAATTCGTGCCAGAATCCCTCATCCCAGCTCTCGATCAGCTTGAGCAAGCCTTCGTAGATGCCCAGAACGATCCCTCCTTCCGTGAGGATCTCGCCGGCTACCTGAAGGATTACCTCGGCCGCCCGACTCCGCTGACTGAGGCAACCAAGCTAGGCGGCAAGGCCCGCATCTTCCTCAAACGTGAGGACTTGGTGCACGGTGGTGCACACAAGACGAACCAAGTAATCGGCCAAGCTCTGCTGGCCAAGCGCATGGGCAAGACCCGCATCATCGCAGAGACCGGCGCCGGCCAGCATGGCACCGCCACCGCACTGGCTTGCGCGCTGCTCGACCTTGAGTGCGTGGTCTACATGGGAGCCAAGGATGTCGAGCGCCAGCAGCCCAACGTCTACCGCATGGAACTCATGGGCGCCAAAGTCGTCCCAGTCGACACCGGTTCCGGCACCCTCAAGGACGCCGTTAACGAAGCACTGCGTGATTGGACCGCAACCTTCCACGAGTCCCACTATCTCCTCGGTACTGCCGCCGGCCCGCACCCATTCCCAACCATCGTGCGCGAGTTCCACAAGGTCATCTCTGAAGAGGCCAAGGCACAGATGATCGAACAGACTGGCGCGCTGCCAGACCTCGTCGTCGCCTGTGTCGGCGGCGGCTCCAATGCCATCGGCATGTTTGCCGATTTCATCGAAGACGAGGGAGTCGAGCTAGTTGGCGCTGAGCCAGGAGGCGAGGGCCTCGACTCCGGTAAGCACGGCGCCACCATCAACAACGGAACGGTAGGCATCCTCCACGGTGCGCGCTCCTATCTGATGCGCAATGCTGACGGCCAAGTAGAGGAGTCTTACTCCATATCCGCCGGCCTGGATTACCCGGGCGTCGGCCCACAGCACGCACACCTGTCTAAGACCGGCCGCGCTAAGTACGTCGGCATCACCGATGCCGAGGCACTCGAAGCCTTTCAGCTACTGAGCAAGAAAGAGGGCATCATCCCGGCCCTCGAATCTTCCCACGCTCTGGCCTACGCGTTGAAGCGTAAAGAAGAAGACATCACCATCCTCGTATCCCTTTCTGGCCGCGGCGATAAAGACATCGACCATGTCCGTCACACCCTCGAGCAGAACCCACAGCTGCGCCTCAAGGAGGAAAACTAATGAGCCGCTACGACACCCTGTTTGCCGCCCTCAAGGACGAGGGAGCATTCGTTCCTTTCATCATGCTGAGCGATCCCTCTCTGGAAGTAGCTCTGGAGATCGTCCGCGCGGCCGTCGCCGGCGGTGCCGACGCCCTCGAGTTGGGCGTTCCTTTCTCCGACCCAGTTGCCGATGGCCCGACGATTCAGGCCTCGCACATCCGCGCGCTAGCCAACGGCGCGACCGTCGATGCCGCAATTGAGCAGATCAAGCAGATTCGCTCCGAGTTTCCGGAGCTTCCCATCGGCATGCTGATCTACGGCAACGTCCCATTCACCCGCGGCATCGAGAACTTCTATCAGGAGTTCCACGATGCGGGTGCAGATAGCATCCTGCTTCCCGACGTCCCGGTGCGCGAAGGCGCCCCATTCGTCGCGGCCGCGGAAAAGGCTGGCGTCGACCCAATCTTCATCGCACCGGCACAGGCGAGCGAGAAGACCTTGGCAGGCGTGGCTAAGTACTCCAAGGGTTACATCTATGCCATCTCCCGCGATGGCGTGACTGGTACGGAGAAAGCCTCAGAGACCCGCGGCCTCGACGAAGTGGTCGCCAACGTCAAACGCTTCGAAGGCGCTCCGGTTCTCCTCGGCTTCGGCATCTCCACCCCAGAACATGTTGCCGACGCCATCGCCGCCGGCGCAGCGGGCGCTATCACCGGCTCCGCAATCACCAAGATCATTGAGAAGCACGTTTCACGTGAAACCGACATTGATATCGATGCCCTTAAGCAAGACATCACCGACTTCGTCGCATCCATGAAGGCCGCAACCAAGCGGTAACAGCGCAACGTAGCTAGGTTCTTAGAACGTAAGCAAAACGAAAAGGACCCGAGGGAAAGTTCTCACCTGAACTATCCTCGGGCCCTAGTTTTGGATTAAGCGCCTATAAAACCAACTCTTACTGTTGTTCGGCTGGGGAAGCGGATTGCTCGTCAAGGCCCTCAATTTCGCCGCGCGCGAAGCGATCCACAATCATCGCGATTGCACCGTCGCCCGTGACATTCGCTGCGGTTCCGACAGAGTCGATGGCAATGTATGCCGCAATCATAAGCGCCACGAGGGAATCATCGAAGCCCATGTTTGCCTGCAGAAGACCCACCGCAACCATCCCCGCACCGCCTGGGACGCCAGGCGCAGCAACCATCATGATGGCCAGAAGAAAGATGAACCCTGCCGCCTCGCCAAAGGAAACATCCATGCCCGTCATCGTGACGATGGCGAAAGCGTACAGGGTCAGCTTGATCATCGAGCCCGAGATGTGGATGGTTGCACCGAGCGGAATGACGAAACCAGCCACCGGACGGGAGATGCCATTCTTGAGCGCGGACTCTAGGGAGACCGGAATCGTGGCAGCCGAGGATGAGGTACCCAGCGCGGTGAAATAGGCCGGTGCCATATTCTTTAGCGCGACGAAGGGATTCTTCCGCGCGATTGCACCAGCGACCAGGTACTGGAAGAGGAGGTACACGATGGTCATGACGACGGCGAGGATAAGCACCTTCGAGAAGGCAACGAGGACGTCGCCAAGATTGCCATTCATTCCCAGCGACAAGAACATGCCGAAGATGTAGATCGGCAGAAGCGGAACGACGAATCCCCAGATGATCTTGACTACGACGGCTTCCAGCTCTTTGGTCACCGCGTAGAGAGTGTCGGATTTCACCGCAGTCATCGCGACGCCGATACAGAAGGACAAAAGCAACGCCGACATTACTTCAAATGGCGGCGGCATATCCACGGTGAAGTAGGGCTGCAGCGCGCCTTCCTCAATATCGGACACGTTGGTATCGATGTTCTGGCCCGCAAGCATCGTTGGATAAAGCGCGACTGACAATCCATAGGCAATGAAGCCCGCGAGAATTGTGGAGCCATACGCGAGTGCGACCGTCATTCCGAGCCACTTGCCGGCGCCGCGACCAAGCCCCGCAATCGCAGGCGCCACGAGGGCGAAAATCAGAACTGGGATGAAAAAGCCCAGGAAATTTCCGAAGAGCCCATTGAACGTGGCGAAGATGCGCGCGGCCCATTCCGGCAGAATGAAGCTGGCAGCAATGCCCAATATGATCGCGGCGACGATCTTAAAGAGCAAAGAGCCAGTAATACTCTTGAGGTTCATTTAGCTTTCTTTTCATTGTTATGTGGTGCGTGTGACGACTGTTTTCTTTGGCACAACACGAGCAGAATGTTACCAAACGAGCGGCTTTTCACACTCATCGTAAAATCGCCGCGAACCCACGAAGAGCTGGATTTTCTTCTGGCAAATTCAG
This sequence comes from Corynebacterium sp. HMSC06G04, assembly GCF_001807365.1. Classification (NCBI taxonomy): domain Bacteria; kingdom Bacillati; phylum Actinomycetota; class Actinomycetes; order Mycobacteriales; family Corynebacteriaceae; genus Corynebacterium; species Corynebacterium sp. HMSC06G04. The sequence continues at coordinate 68,092 of NZ_KV788599.1, forward strand.
GGATAAACTAGGGGACATGCTCGCGATAGCCATCATCTTCTTTACCCTCGCCGCCATATTCCTCATCGTGGGCGGCCTCGCCACCGCGCGTAAGCTCCCCGGTAATAGTGTCGTGGGCCTCCGCCTGGTAGAGATCCGCAAGACTAAGGAAGCTTGGGACAATGCTCATGCAATCGCTGGCCCATTCTGGATGCTGGCTGGTGTCTCTTTGCTCTTCGGCGGAGTCGTGGCGATCTCCGCACGCGGCTGGATGTGGACCATCCCGGCCCTGACTTTTGTTATTTCCATCCTGGCACTGTCCATCGGATCCAACATGGGTTCCCGCGCAGCCTTCCTGTGGGATGAAGCCCACAAGGCAGAAGAGGGCTGCGGCGACAGCTGCAACTGTGGCGACGATGGATGCGGCTCCACCGAACCCGAGGTAGATCTCGGCGCGCTCCGCAAGGCAGCCGAGCAAGCAGATCGCGCCTAGCAAGCCTTCAGCCCTCGCGCCGCGGGGGCTATTTTCATGGCGTTTCATAAAGACACAGTGATGTTAATTAACAAATCAGATAGTCTAAAGACTTATCGTCATAGGTGACTTTAACATTGGCAACTTATGTCAGCCGAAAATGGGGAGTGTAAAGAATTTGTTTACTCCAAGACTTGGCCTCACCCGTCGAAAGGAAACTTGACCGAATGTCCAAAAGAATGCGATAGGGTAGACACATGACTCAGTGTTCACGTCGCATCTTCCTTCTTGGCTCCGCAACCACCTTCGCGGGCGCCTACCTTGCCGCATGCGGTAAGGAACCAAGCGCAGAAATCGCAGCCACCGAGGTTCCGGTCGGCTCGGCCATCATCGTAGACAAGGTCATCTTCGCGCAACCCAAGAAGGGTGAGTTTAAAGCATACTCGCAGACTTGCCCACACCAGGGCAGCCTAATCACCCAGATCGAGGAGATGACGGCAACCTGCACCACACATTTCACTTCTTACAACTTGGAAGACGGTTCCGTCATTGATGGTCCGGGCAGTAAGCCACTGACCGAGTACGGCGTTGAGACCGAAGGCGACAAGGTTAAGAACGTCTCGGCTTAACACCAAAAACAGCGAGTGTTTCACGTGAAACACTCGCTCTTTTGCTTAATAACGCCGAAACACTAAGACGCAATCACCGAGCGCGGCTATAGGAGGGGAGCGCCTCCAACGGTGAACCGAGTTCTTCGGCAGCGCGTCGCGGCCAATAGGGGGTCCTTTAATGCGGCACGGCCAACCTCAATGACATCGGCTCGATCGGCAGCAAGAATTTCTTCGGCGTGCTGCGGCTCAGTAATGAGGCCAACCGCCGAAACCGGCAGGCCCGCTTCACGGACCTTAGTGGCATAGTCCACCTGATATTCAGGTCCAACCGGAATATCGGCATGCGCGTTGCCGCCGGTAGATACGTCAATCAGGTCGACCCCACGTTCACGCAGCTGCACGGCAAGGCTGACGGTCTCCTCGACATTCCAAGCTGGACGATCAAAGATCCAATCGGCGGCATCCACACGCGGTTGGGAAACTCGACGCCGCGCAAGGTCAGCGGAGTAAATAGCTTAGTCATGCTCACATGCTACCGATAAGATTTGCTCATGACTTCGCGCCTCAAGAAGATAGATCCGCTCATCTTGCTCATCGTCTCCGCGGTAATAGTCGCTATTATTTTCCCGGCCAGAGGAGAATTTGCCGCAGTCTTCGACTCGTTAACGAACATCGCTATTGCGCTGCTGTTCTTCCTCTACGGTGCTCGTCTTTCTACTGCGGAAGCACTGGCAGGGCTGAAAAATTGGCGCTTACATTTAACGATCTTGGCTTTTACTTTCGTGGCCTATCCGTTGCTGGGATTAGCACTTCGCCCACTTACGGCATTCATTTCACAGGACATGTATCTGGGAATCCTGTTCCTAACGCTGGTGCCATCAACAGTGCAATCCTCGGTGGCCTTTACCTCGGTGGCGAAAGGAAATGTCGCGGGAGCCATCGTGTCTGCCTCGGCCTCAAACCTAGTCGGAGTCGTCCTAACTCCTTTGTTAGTCATGGCGCTGATGGGCGCGGGAGATGGCATATCGGTAGACGGGGGAGTCTTCCTGGAGATCAGTCTGCTTCTGCTTGCACCTTTCGTTTTAGGTCAACTCACGCGTCGCTGGGTAAAGGACTTTGCCGCTAACAAAGGCACAAAGATCGTCGACCGTGGTTCGATCGCGATGGTGGTTTATGGCGCCTTCTCCAAGGGAGTGGTCGACGGCATCTGGGGCTCAATCAAGATCTGGGAGCTGGTGTCCCTCGTGGCGCTTTCCATCGCTATGGTGGCCTTCATGCTGTGGCTAACGCGCATCATTAGCTCCCACATCGGGTTCGGGCGCGAGGACGTCATCGCCATCGAATTCTGTGGTTCCAAGAAGTCTCTCGCCACCGGGCTGCCCATGGCGTCAGTTATCTTCGCGGCGGGTGGGACCTCATTGGGGCTTTTAATCCTGCCGCTGATGATTTACCACCAGGTTCAGCTAATGATCTGCTCCTGGCTGGCCGCCCGGTATGCTGGGCAGTCATGAGCACCCTGATGTACATCCGCACTACCATGGAGGTCCCGGGCGTCGGTTCCGCCATTCACGTAGCGGAAATGGAAGAAGTAGACGCCGAGACCTGCACCATGCTGCGCATGATTGCGCTCGCGCCAAACGACGCCGTGGCAGGCGCCGCCACCCCAAATAAATCGGTGGGAAACGCCGACATCCCGCAATCCACGGTGCCGCATCCAAACACCTACGACAATTACCCGAATATCAGCGCGGAGCATGTCTCCGAAGAGGATTTCACGGCACTGTGGACCGAGGCTTTGGCGCTCTACGGAGATCTATAAGACGCTTCGAGGTAGAAGCGTTAGAAGACGAAGTTAACTAAAAGCACATAGGCGACAGTCCCGCCGAAGATCGAGAAAGCGGAGCTCTTTCGCCACCAGTGCAGCCCGGCAGTAATCACCACACCAATCAAGGCGGCGAGGATTCCGCCGGGCGCTTCTTTTTGTCCATAGACGGTATAAACCACCAGGACGGTCATAACGCCCACCGGCATCGTCATGCCGAGCAGGCCGATGAACTGGCTGCCTTTCAGCGCCTTGATGAAGGAAAAGGGCAGCTCACGCAACAGCAGAGTAACAACGCAGATTGGCAGCAACACCGCCGCTACCATGGACAGACTTACGCCAGCTGGCATTAACGCTCACCCCTTCGCAAAATCATTGCGGTATCAAGACGTGGAGAGAAGTGACGCATCAACAGCAGCAAGAAATAGGCTGCCAGTGCGACCATGAGAACCTGCCCCGGAAACAGCACCGCGGAAAGAATGCCACACACTGCTGCGGAAAGCGGCAGAGAGTAATCCTTGTTGTTTTGGAAGGCATCCATGGTCAGGACAACGAAGAGCGCCACGAGGGCGAATTCGAGGCCCTTGATATCCGCGGGGATAACCTGGCCAGCAAGAGCGCCGACGATTCCGCTGCACACCCAGGAGGACTGAATCAGACCCTGAATAGTAAGGATGCGTGGGCCGCTAACTTCCTCATCCTTAGGCTTGGAGGAAACGATGGCATAGGCCTCGTCGGTTAGCGCATAAGTGGCATAAGCGCGGCCCAGACGGCCGTGGATGTTATCTCGTGGGAATGTAAGCCCGTAGAAAATATGGCGGAAGTTAACCATGAAACCAGTGACCAACGAGGCAATTGCACTGGTGCCTGCCGTAACCATATTGATGGCGAGGAACTCCATCGAACCCGCATAAATAACGGTGGAAAAGATGGGCGCCCACCACCAGTCGTAGCCGGTTTGCACAATCAGGATTCCGAACGCGAGTCCAAGCGGTACTAGTCCTAAGGCTACCGGCGCAGTATCTTTCAGACCTTTAAGAATCTCCTCACGCATGCGCAAATACTAGATCATTAGTTGTCATTAATATTCGCTGGGTATGTGGAATACAAAGGCAACGGCATAGGCTGACGCTTCATAACATCGCCCCACAGGTCAGCGGCACCGGGAGTGAGCACGTCTTGCGCAAGCGCCGGAGCAACGTACCAGTCGCCGCGATCAATTTCTTCCGATAATTGGCCAGGGCCCCACTCCGCATAGCCGGCGAAGAAACGCGCGCCGGCGACAAGCTCAGCGATCTCCTCGGGCTCAGCACGCAGATCCACGTGCACCAGGCGCGGGGCAAGCTTATTGAGCTGTGGCTCCTGCTCGATGCGCACGCCCTGCTTAGTCATGCCAAGCGCTATGACGGATTGCTGATTCATCGGGCCACCGATGTAGAGCGCCTGCGGCTTAGCCACGAGGGGCAGCCACTCAGGAAGCACGTTGAACACGGCCACTTCGGAGCGCTTGGTCAGATCGACGCCGAAGGTCATCACGTCGTTGTGCTCGATCACCAAGATCACCGAGCGAGCGAATTCAGGAGAAAGCATGCCCGGTGCAGCGATCAAAAGCTGGCCGGGGGCGGGCTCGTTGCGCTCTAGGGCGTTGAAAAGTCTATCGGCATACATTACTTACCTAGACTCCCACCACTGACGCAGCTTTGCAATAGCAACCTCGCGCCCCAGCGGGCCTTCCTCCAAGCGCAATTCCTTAAGATAAGACCAAGCTTGGCCAACCTCCGGCCCGGGCTGCAGGCCGAGGATCTCCATGATCTCGTTGCCGTCGAGATCCGGACGCACCTTGGCCAGATCTTCCTTCTTAGCGATCTCCGCGATGCGTTCTTCCAAGTGATCGTAAGTGCGCTGCAGGCGGCGAGCCTTCTTTTCGTTGCGGGTGGTGCAATCGGCGCGCACGATCTTGTGCAGTCGAGGAAGGAGATCGCCCGCGTCGGTGACGTAGCGGCGCACGGCAGAGTCGGTCCATTGGCCTTCACCAAAGCCATGGAAGCGCATGTGCAGGTAGACCAGCTGGCCGATGGCCTCGACGGTGGCCTTGGGGTACTTCAACTTGCGCAGGCGCTTGCGCACCAGCTTCGCGCCGACGACCTCGTGGTGATGGAAGGTCACCTTGCCGTTGGTGGTATCGCGGGTATCGGGCTTGCCGACGTCGTGAAGCAAGGCTGCCCAGCGCAGGATAAGGTCCGGCTCTTCCTCCTGATCGATGGCCTGCCGCAGCACGGTCAGCGAGTGGACATAGACGTCCTTGTGCTGTGCATGCTCATCGGGCGCCATACGCAACGCCGGAATCTCGGGGAAAACATGATCTAGGATTCCGGTATCAACGAGCAGGTCAATGCCCGTTTCCGGGCGCTTGCCCAGGATCAGCTTATCCAGCTCGACCTGCACGCGCTCGACGGTGATACGGCGGATCTCGCCAGCCATTTCTTCCATCGCGGCCTTGACGCGATCTGCCACCTGGAATTCCAGCTGCGAGGCAAAGCGCGCAGCACGCAGCATCCGCAGCGGGTCATCGTGGAAAGAGATCTCCGGTTTATCAGGAGTATCGAGGATCTTGTTTTGCAGATCGCTTAGGCCACCCATCGGGTCGTGGAACTCAAACCCATCTTCCTTAAGCTCGATGGCCATGGCGTTGACCTTGAAGTCGCGGCGGACCAGATCACCTTCGAGGGTGTCGCCGAAGACTACCTCGGGGTTACGGGAATCCCCATCATAGGAATCGGAGCGGAAAGTGGTGATCTCGATCTGCTGGCCTTTATAGACGGCCGATACAGTGCCGAAGTCGATGCCGGTATCCCAGACCTTTTCGGCCCAGCCTTCCAAAATCTCCTGGACCACCTCGGGACGCGCATCCGTGGTGAAGTCAAGATCGTGGCCGAGGCGCGACAACAACGCGTCACGCACAGAGCCGCCGACTAGATAGAGCCGGTTTCCGCGAGCACGAAATTGCTCTGCGAGGCCACTGAGCGAGGCTAGAGTCTTTTCAACGCCGTTTAGCTGAGTGTCCTGAAAATTCACGGATGTGAGTCTACTACGATTAACCAGGATGACTAAGCACGAACAAGGTTCCGGCAGACGGCGTCGCCGCCGCCGTCCGGAAAGACGCCCCCAGCGCAGCTCCGCCACGCACATGACCACGCGTGACGAGACTTCCGCAGGCGGACTTGTCGTGTCCGGACTCGCCGAAGCCGTCGATGGGGACCAGGTAGATCTGTCCCGTATCTATGTAGCGCTCATCGGGCGCCTCGACCGCCGCGGCCGCCTGCTGTGGTCCATGCCGAAAGGGCACGTGGAAAACGGTGAGGACAAAAACGTCACCGCTGAGCGTGAGGTCTGGGAAGAAACGGGTATTCACGGCAAGGTCTTCGCGGATCTTGGAATGATTGATTACTGGTTCGTCTCTGAGGGCGTGCGCATCCACAAGACGGTGCATCACCACCTGCTGCGCTTCGTCGACGGCGTCTTGAACGACGAGGACCCAGAAGTCACCGAGGTCTCCTGGATCCCGGTCTCGGAGCTCATCGAGCACCTGGCTTATGCCGATGAACGCAAGCTGGCGCGCATCGCGCACGATCTGCTGCCGGATCTGGCCCGAAAGGAAGCCGCCGCAGGAAAGGCGACCCCACGGTGAAGCGGCTGGCAGCACTGATCCTCGCGGGAGCATTGGCTGCCCCGATTCCTGCGCAGGCGCAGACCACGCAGACCACGTCGTCGGGCACGCTCGACTTCGACATGCTCACCGAGTCAACCGAAGACGGCGTCATGTCCGCGACCTTCCGGATCCATAATCCGACGGAAGAAGAGATCGAGGATCTGCAGATTACGAGTCGGCGCAGCGATGCCATTTCGACCACTGCGCAGGCCCAGGAAGAGCTGGCGGCGGGCACCTACCCGTACTACGGGGCGTCGACAAGCGCAGGCAGCCTTGCCCCAGGGGATACCAAGGAAGTGACGATCAAAGCGCCGCTTTCTTTGGGGCAGGAGCCCACGCTCGCAATGACGGAGCCGGGCAATTACCCGCTGCTTTTCACGCTGACGGGTACCCAGAATGGGCAGGCCAATAGCTTTGCCGAGGAGCGCATGATCTTTGATTTCAATGCGCAGGTGGAAAATCGTCACGCCCTGACGCTGATCTACCCGATCACCGCGGACATAAACATCGTGCCTGGTGAGACCGGGGGAGAGTCCCTCATCTTGAGCGATGATCGTCTGGCCGGGGAGCTGCGTGAGGGCGGCCGGCTGGATAAGTTGCTGGACTCCTACCTGGATCATGATTTAAAGGGCGCGGGCTGCGTGGCTTTGGATCCTGCGCTGGTGGATACGGTGGACCGCATGGCCGATGGTTATACGGTCAATTCCACGCGTCCTTCAATTGCGGAGCGTCCAAAACGCCTGCGCGACTCTTGGTTTAGGGATGAATCCGAGGAGCGCGGCGAGAAGGGCAGCGGTTCCGCGGATGCGAGGGCGTGGATTGAGCGCCTCAAGCAGATCGATTGCACAATGGCGCTGCCGTGGGGCAACACCGATATCAATGCGGTGGCCCACATTAATAATCAGTTCTTGACTCATGAGGCGATCGACCGCCACTTCGATGATCTGCTGGGCAAGCCGACGTCGACGCTGCTGCTTCCCGACGCCGGGTATGTCACCCAGGAGTTTTCACGCCCGGCTCTGGTGGCCGATAACACCGGCTGGTCTGGTAAAGCTGCAACTTTCGACGCCTCGCTGGGAGCGCTTCTGGATCCGAAGGCGGGCTACGGTAACCCGTATCTGCGCCACGATGAGGCAGAGAACTCTGCGCTGGCTGAGGCGCTGAGCAGCGCGGCATCGCTAAGCATTGCGGCAACTGAAGAAGATGTGGTGGCCAAGCTGCCCAATAACCTGAGCCCGGAAAAAGGCCAGAAGGTGCTCGAGACCGCGGCGCGGCTCATCGAGCATGACAAGGTGCAGCCGCGCCCAGTGACGCAGCTGCCGTTGGAGGAGACTGAACGCCCGTTGGGCTCGCCTTATGAAGATGAAAATGCCTACAGCGACACGGATATCGTGCGCGTGGAGCAGCAGGCGCGTTATACGGATGAGCTGACCAACATCATGGTCAACGACCCGGCGATTGCAATGACGCGCTATGGGTTTACGCTGCCGCTGCGCCGCGACCTGCTGTTGGCGCTGACCCGGGACTTTGATTACCGCCTGTCCAAGCAATCTGAGATGCTGCGCACTCTGCGTTCTTCGGTGTCGCTGATCCCACCGGGCAACGTCTATACCCGCGTCTCGGATTCATCGCCGCTGCTCATCGTGGCGGAAAATGGACTGCCGCTGCCTGTCGACGCCTCGCTTATCTATGAGTCCGACGACGCATCGCTCAACACTCCGTCGCGCGTGCGCATCCCAGCAAAGGGTTCCATTACGGTAACCATGACCGCAGATATGCCGGACGTCGACCGAACAGACATCAGCTTGTGGTTGGCCACGCCTAACCAGCAGACCATCTCCGAGCCGATAAATATCGCTGTTCAGACTCGTGCCGGTATCGTAAGCGTGTACGGAGTCGGCACCATTGCCGCTCTTGCTCTCATTTTAACCCTGCTCTTCCGGCTGGGCCGTAGAGAAAAGAAAAGTTCGAAAAAGAGATAGTTAGTTCCTTTTATGACTAATGAATATGGCTCCCGCCGTCGCATCGTGACGCCGACGCCACCGGCACCTGTCCCGGAGAAACGGATCGAACCCGTCCAGGTCGTTCCAGAAGAAGACAAGTCGACACTGCGTGGCTCTCACCACGAGCAGGAGACAGACTCCAATAGCTCGATTGTCCGCGCGACAGGCACCATGGCGATTGCCACGCTATTTTCGCGCATCACTGGCTTCCTACGTCAGATGCTCATTGGCGCAACCCTCGGCGAAGTAGTCGGAACTGCCTTCGGTACGGCAAACCAGATCCCTAACCTCATTACTGAGATTGTCCTGGGCGCCGTGCTGACTTCTTTGGTGGTTCCAGTTTTGGTTCGTGCCGAAAAGGAAGATTCGGATAACGGCAGAACCTTCGTGAGAAGGCTGTTTACCCTGGCGATGTCGATACTTGCGGTGGTGACGATTTTGTCGATCGTTTTCGCGCCACTGATTACCAGATTGATGGTCCCGGAAGACAGTAAAGTTAATGCCTTCCAGGCCACATCGATGGCGTATCTGTTGCTTCCACAGATCCTCTTCTATGGTCTATTCGCGCTCTTCCAGGCGATCCTGAATACGAAGAATGTATTCGGGCCGGGCGCTTGGGCACCGGTTATCAACAACGTCATTTCCATTACAGTGCTGTTGATGTACCGCTTGCTGCCGGGTGAGCTGGATCCGACGGCAGCTTCCCCCGTGACAGATAAGCACGTCATCTTGCTTGGCTTGGGCACCACGTTGGGCGTGGTAGTCCAGTGCCTCATCTTGGTTCCCTATCTGGTTAAGGCCAAGATCGATCTGCGCCCGAAGTGGGGAATCGATCACCGCATCAAGCAGTTCGGCGGAATGGCGTTGGCGATTATTGTCTACGTTGCCATTTCCCAGGCCGGCTACATTGTCACTTCCCAGGTAGCTTCCTACGCCGACCGCGGCGCGATGTTGGTCTATCAGAACGCATGGCTAATGCTGCAGGTGCCTTATGGCGTCATCGGCGTCACGCTGCTGACCGCCATCATGCCGCGACTTTCGCGCAACGCAGCAGACGGCGATGTCGAAGCCGTGGTTCGCGATCTCACGCTGGGTTCGAAGCTGACGCTTATCGCTCTTATTCCGATCGTCATCTTCATGACCGGCTTCGGTATTCCAATCGCCCGCGCGCTGTTCCAATACGGCGCTTATGGCGCATCGAGCGCAGAGCAGCTCGGCCTGACTATTAGCTTCTCCGCGTTCACGCTCATTCCTTATGCGCTCGTACTGTTGCACCTGCGCGTCTTCTACGCCCGTGAGGAAACCTGGACGCCGACCTTCATCATCGCCGGCATTACGGCCACCAAGATCGCGCTGACCCTGCTTGCTCCGATGGTCGCTGATTCCACCGACCGCGTAGTAATCCTGCTGGGTACTGCGAACGGCTTCGGCTTCCTCTCCGGTGCGGTCATCGGCGGCTTCCTGCTTAAGCGCAAGCTGGGCAGCCTGGGCGGCCGCGAACTGCGCACCACCGTCATCTGGTCCACCCTGGCCGGTGGCATTGGCTTGCTCGCAGCAATCGCCCTCCACTGGTGCTTCAACCTAGTCTTGCCGGACAGCATTCCTTCCATCGTCTACTTGCTCGAAGTAGCCTTCCTGGGCGTTGTATTCGTGGTCGTGGCCGGCATCGTGCTTTCGCGCTCCGGACTGCCAGAAGTCATCAACTTGGGCCGCCAGCTGCAGCGCATTCCGGGCATGTCGAAGATCATCAAGATCGAGCACGCCGAAGCTATCGAGATCGAAGAACCGGAGGTGCGAGAGATTCAGCCGGTCTACACGGCAGACGCATTCAACTCCTCGCCGGTTCCGCCACCGATGTCTGCTGGCATTGTCCGCGGCCCGAGCCTGGTGCCGGGCGCTCCGGTCTCTGATGGCCGCTTCCGCTTGTTGAAAGACTACGGCTCCGTCCCCGGTGCCCGCTTCTGGAAGGCCCGCGAACAGTCCTCTGGCAGGCTCGTCTCCCTGACTTTCGTGGACACCACTGGTGAGGCTCCGCTGGCACCGGCCACCCCGGCGGTAGCTGCCCGCCGCTCGGCTGAGATCTCCCGCAATACCCGCAAGCTCAGCGAGCTTCATCTTTCGGCGATTGCATCAAACATCAAGATCCTGTCCTATCGTCAGGGCTGCCTCGTAGTGGCTGACTGGATTGAGGGCACGCCGTTGAAGACGGTTGCAGAAGACCACAACCTGGATCCAAAGGCCGTCGCACGTGCTCTGGCTCCGCTGGTTGCTGATATCGCTACGGCCCACGAAAACGGCTTGGTGTTGGGTCTGGACAACCGCAGCCGCGTGCAGATCGGTACCGACGGCGTCGCAAAGCTGGCTTTCCCCGCTGTGCTGGAGCGTAACACGGAAGAAACCGACCTCGATGGAATCAACTCCACGATCACGTTGTTGACCGAGGCCGCGGGTTCCAGCGAACTGCAAGAAATTGCCGATTCCGAAGACGGACTGGCCGAGCGCGCGCAGAAGCTTGAGGAGTTCGCCAAGGAGGACGCGGAGCTCGAAGGCGAGGGCGAAGCACCTGAGGTCCACAAGCTCGACGTTCCGGAAGAAAAGGTTGAACAACCAGAGGCCATCCCAGGCTTCGGCGGCCGCGGCTACTCGGGATCGGGCGCGATTGTGCTGGGCGTCTTTGCCACGGTCTTCGTGGTGTTGATGGCGGCGCTGACGGCGTGGATCATGTCCCTGGTGGGCGATGACTCGCCAGTGTCGAAGCCTTCGACTTCGGTAACGAGCTTCCCGAATACGCCGCCCGTGTTGCTGAAGGAAAAGGAAGCCTTCACGGTTCCGGATAATAAGCCGCAGAAGGCGCTCATTGATGGCAAGACAGCTGACCGCGTCAACGTGGAAGAAGGCGCGCTGGTCACCCTTGAGAAGAAAACGCAGTTGCACGTGCTGCAGCTGAGCCACTACGGCGCCACGGGAAATAAGTTCACGGTTTATGGCGTCGACATGGCCGACTTCGATCCAAAGGACCCAGAGGGCACCGAGCTGGCCGAAGGTAAGCTGAGCTCTTCCAAGCAGGACATCGAATTAGAGAAGGTCCAGGAGGGCTTCGACGGCGTGCTCATCATGTTTGACGGCAAGACGGCCGTCTCAGAGATGCAAGTCGTTGGATTGCCATAATTTTATTCACTTCTAAATAGCGCCATCATGCCTGCTTAGGCATGATGGCGTTTGTTTTTGGAAATAGTAGTTTTACTTAAAGCGTTGACTATTTCAAGACGGTAACTAGAATCAATGTTGTCACATCAACAAAAGCGAAACTTTTTAGGAGGACACCATGTTCGCAGGCACTTACGCAATCGACCCAGCACACTCCACCATCGGCTTCGTAGCTCGCCACGCAATGGTCACCAAGACCCGCGGCAAGTTCGACGAGTTCGAGGGCACCATCACCGTCGCTGAGAACATCGCCGATTCCAAGGCGGAGGCCACCATCAAGGCCGCTTCCATCAACACCGGCAACGAGGACCGCGACGCACACGTTAGGGGCGATGACTTCTTCAGCGTCGAGCAGTACCCAGAGCTGACCTTTAGCGCTACCTCCTTTGACGTTGACGAGACTGGCAACGGCACCGTTACAGGTGACCTCACCATCAAGGGCACCACCAAGCCGGTCACCCTGAACGTCGAGGCAGAGGGCCTGGCAGAGGATCCATTCGGCAACACCCGCTTCGGCTTCGAGGCAGCCACCAAGATCAACCGCACCGACTTCGGCATCGACTTCAACGCACCGCTGAAGACCGGCGGCGTGCTGGTCTCCGAGGAGATCAAGATCGAGCTCGAGATCTCCGCCATCAAGCAGTAAAAAATTTGCGGCCAGATTTGGCCCGGCTACCAGCCATAAACCCCATCACCGATAGCGCGCCCAAAGTGCGGTCGATGTTGGGGTTTAGTCATGCGCCCACAAGGTCCTTGCACCCGCCAAGCCGAAACAAATCAGACCAAGCTGATAAAACGGCGTCGCGGGGCACAGCAATCCCTAAGATAAGCGACATGGCTAACACGACTTCCCGTAAAACCGCGAACCTCACACAGGCTGAAGCGCAGGCCCGCAGCGCGGCGCTGCAGATTTCCGCTTATGACTTGCACCTCGATGTCAACAGCGCGCCTACCTCGGCGGAGACATTTGAGGTAACTTCCCGCATCACCTTTACTACTAACGCACCTGAGACCTTCGTGGACTACTTAGGCGATAAGGTCCATTCCGTGCGGCTAAACGGCACGGAGGTGGAAAATACCTTTGATGGTGGGCGCATCTACCTGCGCGATCTTCCGGTAGGCGAGGAGATCAGCGTGGAGATCACGGGCTCCTCACGCTATTCGCGCACCGGTCAGGGCCTGCACCGCATGCAGGATCAGGCCGATGGGAATACCTACCTTTACTCGCACCTTGAGCCTTCCGACGCCCGCCGCATCTTCCCATGCTTCGATCAGCCGGATCTCAAGGCGAATTTCACGGTAACGTTGAGCGGCCCAACAGGCTGGCAGCTGCTTTCGAACCAGCCGGAGGAAAACCGCAGCGAGTCCGGCGATTCCGTGAGCGTCACCTTCGCATCCACTCCGCTGCTTTCTACCTACCTGACCTCCTTTGCCGCAGGGCCCTACGTGTCCAAGCAGCGCACTTGGAACGCGCCGGATGGCACCCTAAGCGCGCAGCTGCGCGCCTTCGCACGTGCGTCGATGGAACAGTACCTCGACGATGAGATCCTAGAAATCACTGCACAAGGCATGGACTTCTTCCACCAGGCGTACAAGCTCCCGTATCCGTGGGGCAAGTACGATTCCATCTTTGTGCCGGAGTACAACCTGGGTGCGATGGAGAACCCGGGCCTGGTGACCTTCACCGAGACCTACCTCTTCCGCTCCCAGGCCACCCGTGCCCAGCATGCGGGCCGCACCAACACGATCCTGCACGAAATGTCGCACATGTGGTTCGGCGATCTCGTGACACCGAAGTGGTGGGATGATCTATGGCTCAAAGAGTCATTCGCGGAGTTCATGGGCGCGGATTCTTCCGTCGAGGCCACCGAGTACACCGAGGCGTGGGCGAACTTCGCAGGCCAGCGCAAGAACTGGGCTTACCTGCAGGATCAGCTGCCCACCACGCACCCCATCAAGGCCGATATCCCGGACGTGGATGCCGCGCGCCAGAACTTCGACGGCATCACCTATGCCAAGGGCGCTTCCGTACTCAAGCAATTGGTGCACTACGTCGGCCGTGAGAACTTCTATGCGGGCGCGCAGGACTACTTCCAGGCCCATGCTTTCGGCGCTGCGACCTTCGATGATCTACTGGATGCGCTGAAAAACCACACCGAGCGCGATCTCGACGCGTGGTCTGCAGCATGGCTCAAGACCTGGGGTCCAGATACCCTGACCCCGCAGCTGCACGTAGAAGGAGAAAAGATCACGGAGTTGGCCGTGCTCGCCGAGGCCGAGGATGAGACACGCCCGCACCGCCTCAACGCCGCGCTTTTCGACGCCGATCTCAACAAGTACGCGGTCCTCGACGTCGATGTCGCCGGCCCGCGCACGATTGTCAATGCCGCCTCTGGCCTGGCAGCACCCGCATTGCTGCTGCTTAACGATGGCGACCACACCTATGCCAAGGTGCGCTTCGACGAAACCTCGCTTGCCACCATCCAAGACAAGCTCTCTGCGATTGAGGATGAGCTTTCCCGCGCCGTCATCTGGACCTCCCTGTGGAACCTCACGCGCGATGGCGAATGGCCGGCTCAAAACTACGTCGACACCGTACTGCGGCACGCAGTAGGGGAGTCGCCGTCACTGCTGGCCACGGCCCTGAACAATGCGCAGTACGCCGTTAGCCATTATCTGCCGGAATCACCCGACTTTGCCAACCAGATTTGGCAGCTGCTGCAAGACGCAGAAAAAGGTACCGATACCCACCTGCTGCTCACGCGTGCGGCCATCGCGGCGCTCGGTGACAGCCCGGAGGACACCAACGGGCGCCTGCGTGCAGTGCTTGACGACGCCACGGATCCCGATATTCGCTGGGCCGCGCTGCGTGCGCTCGCAGCCCGTGAGGCAGTGACGAAGGAGGAGCTGGAAGCAGAAAAGCAGCGCGATAACACGCTGACCGGTGCAGCGGCGTACCTCGGCGTATCCCGTTCCTTCCCAGGGGACAAGCGCGAGGTCTTTGATATGGTCCTGCGACCTGGCGCTTACTCGAATGCCGAGGTCGATTCGCTGCTGGCCGCTTTCAACGCGCCACGTTCGAAGCAGCTCACCGAGCCTTTCGCCGAAGAGTTCTTCACGGTCTTGGACAAGATCTGGCAGGAGCATCCGATCGAAATCGCCAACCGTCTCGTCCGCGGGCTCTACCCAGAGCTGCCTATGGCAGACGGCGCGACGGACGAGTTCCTGCGCATTGAGCGCCCACGTGCCCTGCGCCGCGTGCTGCTCGAATGCCAGGATCACCTGCGCCGCACGCTGCGGGTCAAAAGTGGTCAATAGGAAAGACACAGTTCGCTAGCGCGACTAGATTCCCCTCGGTTAAAACAGGTTCACATACTTGTTGATCCGGGGGGAATCTACATGTCTGAACGCAGTGATCATGAATTGGTTGAGGCTTTCATCGAGGGGGATAACAAAGCCTTTTCCGTCATAGTAGAAAGGCACCGCGCCCGCCTTACAACTGTGGCGCGCCGTTATACGCGCAACGACACCGATGCGCAGGACGTCGTCCAGGAAGCCCTGCTTCGCGCCAGCTGCAATCTGCACAAGTACCGGCGCAAGTCAGCGCTTTCTACGTGGCTGCATCGGCTGGTCATGAATTGTGGTTATGACTACGTTAAGCATCGCTCCAACCAGCAAAATTCTTCTCTCGATGTGGACTTCATCGATGATGACCGCAACCACCTGCTTGCGCATAACCCGAACGAGTTCTTGGATGACAAACTGGCAGTCCGCGAAGCCCTAGAGCTGCTGCGCCAAGACCAACGCGACGCCCTGTATTGGACCGACATTGAAGGCTATGGCATCGCCGAAGTCGCCGCAGCGCAGGGAGTAGCGCCAGGTACTATCAAATCCCGTAGAGCCCGCGCACGCAGCGTATTACGCAAGGCCATGGCCTAATTAAGGAAATAAGCTTGCGGTATTTAGCGTTGCAGGACAGGTCACGTTTAAGCATCAACCCCGTTTCTGATACCCGAATTTAACCATGGCGCGGGTAGGATTTGTGGGGTTAATCCAGCAAAACATTGCAAGGGAGTTTTTAATGACCGTCCACGATGTCGCCATCGTAGGCTCCGGCCCTGCCGGTTACACCGCGGCGCTTTACGCCGCACGCGCTGAACTGAAGCCGATCGTCTTCGAGGGCTTCGAGTACGGCGGCGAACTCATGAACACCACCGAGGTGGAGAACTACCCAGGCTTCCAGAAGGGCATCATGGGCCCAGAGCTCATGGAAGAAATGCGTTCCCAGGCCATCCGCTTCGGCGCAGACCTGCGCATGGAAGTTGTTGACTCTGTCGAGCTGGCAGGGGATATCAAGAAGCTGCACGTTGGAGACGAGGTCTTCGAAGCTCGAACCGTCATTCTTGCCACCGGCGCAGCACCGCGTTACCTGGGCATCCCGGGTGAAGCCGAGCTGGCTGGCCGCGGCGTTTCTGCTTGCGCTACTTGTGACGGCTTCTTCTTCAAGGGCCACAACATCGCCGTCGTTGGCGGTGGTGACTCTGCGATGGAAGAGGCAACTTTCCTCACCAAGTTCGCAGAGACCGTCACCATCATTCACCGCTCCGAGAACTTCCGAGCTTCCAAGATCATGCTGGAGCGCGCAAAGGCCAATCCACAGATCAAGTGGGCTACCAACAAGACCGTAGAGCGCGTTCTCGAGGGCGAGGGCAAGGTTGCCGGCCTGGAGATCAAGGACGCCATCACCGGTGAGGTCTCCACACTGGACGTCACCGCGATGTTCGTTGCCATCGGCCACGATCCGCGCTCCGCCTTCCTGGAAGGCCAGGTTGAGCTCAACGAGGGCGGCTACGTCGTCGTTGAGCAGCCTTCCACCAAGACCAACCTGCCGGGCGTCTTCGCCTGCGGCGACTTGGTTGATGACCATTACCAGCAGGCTATTACTGCGGCAGGCTCCGGCTGCCGCGCAGCAATCGATGCGGAGCACTTCCTCGCAGAAAGCGTTAAATAATCATGAGCAACGTAAAAAGCGTAACCACGGATACTTTCCGTACTGACGTCGTTGAGGCTTCGGCTTCCAAGCCTGTCGTCGTGGACTTCTGGGCTGAATGGTGTGGTCCATGCAAGAAGCTTTCCCCGATTTTGGATGAAGTTGCCAGCGAGTTGGGCGAGGATGTTTCCGTCGTAAAGGTTAATGTCGACGAGGAGCGCACTCTGGGCGGCATGTTCCAGATCATGTCGATTCCTTCTGTGCTGATCTTCCGCAACGGCGAGAAGGTCGACGAATTTGTCGGCCTGCGTTCCAAGTCAGACATCGTGGCACAAATTCAAAAGCAGCTTTAACTGGTAGCCTTATTCACATGCGTCACAGGGCGCACAGTTTTAACACGAGAAAAGGGGTAGGTGTGAATCGCGTTCTGCAGGTCGGTGACCAAAGTGTCCGCGTCGCCGAAGCACGTGCAACCCTCGCCCGTCTCGGCCTCATGAAGGATTACCGAGGCGCACTGTCCGATTGGAAGCAACAAAAGTATTCCGAGACGGAAAAAGTATTCGACGCCGAACTCTCTGAGGTCATCAAGGCCTTTCAGCAGTCTCGCGGAATTGTTCCCACCGGCGTAATCGATGACCTTACCCTTCGTGAGCTGCGCCAGGCTTCTTATAGCTTGGGCGCGCGCGTACTCACGTACGAGCCGGGCAACGTTTTAGTTGGCGACGATGTCGCACAACTTCAGCAGCAACTTCAAGAACTCGGTTTCTACCAGAACCGAGTGGATGGCCACTTCGGTCCCGATACTCACGCCGCACTCATGGAATACCAACTCAACAGCGGTCTCCAGAAGGATGGCGTGTGTGGTCCGACCACGATCAACGCTCTTAATCTGCTGGGCCGCCGGATCACCGGCGGTTCCGCACACAACATCCAAGAGCGCGAGCGTGTCCGCAACGCCGGCCCACAGCTTGCAGGCAAGCGCGTCGTCATCGACCCTGCCTTAGGCGGTGCCGACAAGGGCATCAAGGTCAAGGGCCGCTTTGGTGACGTCACCGAAGAAGAGCTTCTGTGGGACTTGGCAGAGCGCGTGGCCGGACGCATGATTGCAGCGGGCATGGAAACCATCATCTCGCGTCCACGTACCGATAATCCTTCTGTCAAGGACCGTGCGGATCTGGCAAACGCCTTCGACGCCGATCTGGTTATTTCTTTGGCTTGTGACCGCTATCCAAACGAGAAGGCCAATGGCATTGCCACCTTCTACTTTGGTTCAGAGATCGGCAGCTCCTCGCTCATTGGTGAAACTCTTTCTGGTTTCATCCAGCGCGAGATCGTGGCTCGCACGCCACTGCAAAACTGCTGGAACCACGGCCGCACCTGGGATCTTTTGCGCCTGACGCAGATGCCAGTTGTCCAGGTTGTCTTGGGCTATCTCACCAACCCTGGTGACGTAGAAGTGCTTACTACGCCAGCCAAGCGCGATGATATTGCAGAAGCAATCGTGGTTTCTGTAAAGCGCCTCTACCTGCTCGATGATGACGATGCTGTCACCGGCACCTATAAGTTCTCGGAGTTGCTGCGCGCCGAGGAGGCTTAAGCCAAAGCTTTTGCTAGCAGATCTTCTACCGCAGCGGCCGAGAGCAGGTCGAAGGCTGGTGGGAGATCCAGGCGCAGCCGTGGAGTAACGGGGTGGTCTTGGACCACCATAAAACCCGCCGATTCTAAGGTTTCTACTGACAGAAGCCCGATGAAGGCGGGTTTTTCGCGTAATAGGAACTCTGCCTCTTTTGCGTCGCGGTAGCCAAAAGCTTCTACCGCGCTGAACTCACGCGAGGAAAGGTTCATAATCGCGGCGTCGAGAAGCACCGCTTCCAAGCCACGTGCCGCGCGATGGGATTTCACAAACAATGAGGACAGCAAAGCTGCGTCCTGGCTTACGGGTGCGGTAGGCAGCTTGGACGCCCCAGGCGCATAATCAGCGGGGCAGAAGAAGACCGTAGCCTCGTTGCCCACCGTTAGGCCACAGTCGCCGGCGCTTAGGAGCACAGCGGAAATCCACGCCTCTTTCTCGAAGGCGGGATCAGTTACCTCAGTATCAAGCTCCCAAAAGATGGAACGAGCCGCCAAGGGGTTGATTTCCACCCCTTCCTTGACTGACTCGACGAGCATTACTTGCCCTCGATGAGACCAAGGATGCGCTCGAAATCTTCCTGATCGCCAAATTCGACGACCATCTTGCCCTTGCGCTTGCCCATGGTGACGGTGACCTTGGTGTCGAAGCGGTCAGACAGGCGCTCTGCGGAATCGGTGAAGTACTGTGGCTGCGGGGCAGCAGGCTTCTTCTCCTGTGGCTTATCGCCCCTCTTGTACAGCGTAACCGCTTCCTCGGTGGCACGGACGGACAGGCCTTCTGCGATGATGCGGTTGGCGATGAGCTCCATGGCCTCAGCATCGGGCAGGCCCAGCAGGGCACGCGCATGGCCGCCGGATAAGGTGCCAGCAGCGACGCGCTTTTGCACGTTCACCGGGAGCTTGAGCAGGCGAATCATGTTGGTCACCTGCGGGCGGGAACGGCCGAGGCGATCAGCCAGCTCGTTCTGGGTGACGCCGAATTCCTCCAGCAACTGCTGGTAGGCGTGTGCCTCTTCCAATGGATTAAGCTGCACGCGGTGAATGTTTTCCAGCAAGGCATCGCGCAGGAGGTTGTCATCCTTGGTATCGCGGACGATGGCCGGAATGGTGGCAAGTCCCGCCTTGGAGGAAGCACGCCAACGACGTTCACCCATGATGAGCTCAAAGCCGCCCTCATCTGCCGGGCGCACGACGACCGGCTGGAGCAGACCGAACTCCTTGATGGAATGAACGAGTTCTGCGAGGCCTTCTTCGTCGAAGACGGTACGCGGCTGCTTTGGGTTAGGGATGATGTCACCAACCGCGATCTCGCGGTAGGTAGCGCCGATCACGGAAGGCTTTGCCTGACGCTTCTTATTAGCGCCCTGTGGAATAGTTGGCGCGCCCTTCACGCGGGGCTTATCCCCAGCTGGACCGCCGGTAGCAGCGCCAAGGATGATATCTGCTGCATCGTTACCAAGGCGCGGCTTGCGGGATGGGGCGTCGGGGCCAGAAGGGATAAGTGCTGCAAGACCTTTGCCGAGGCCACCTTGCTTTTGTTCCGTCATGCTAAAACTTATCCTTCCAATTCAGCGAAAATCTCTGGGCTAACGCCGATGGCGCCAGTGGTGGGGTGCGGGCGGTAGTCACCGCGCGAATCGAGCTCGCGGGCCGCCGCCGAATAAGCCCTAGCACCGGTGGAAGAAGGATCATAGGAGATAACAGTCTTGCCGTAACCCGGCGCCTCAGACACGCGCACCGAACGCGGAATTACATTACCAAGAACTACGGCGCCGAATTGTTCGCGCACTTCATGGGCAACTTGCTCTGCCAATTTGGTGCGGGCGTCATACATGGTGAGCAAAACGGCGGAAATATGTAGTTCCTCGTTGAGGTGCTCACGAATCATGGAGATGTTGCCCAGCAGCTGACCCACGCCCTCCAGTGCGTAGTACTCGCACTGGATAGGAATGATGACCTCTTCGGCACAGGTCATGGCATTGATGGTCAAAAGGCCCAGCGAAGGCGGGCAATCAATGAAGACGTACTCAAAGCCGTGCTCTTCAAGGAAGCCGTTGTGGAGTGCGTCATAAAGGCGGAACTCACGGCGTACCAGCGAGACCATTTCGATCTCCGCGCCAGCCAGATCAATGGTGGCGGGAATACAGAAGAGATTGGTGCTAGAAGGAGACGGCTGCATTGCTTGCTCCGCAGTGCGGTCTCCCAGCAAGACCTCGTAGCTCGAATCAGTGCCTGAGGTATGAGCAGCGCCCACCGCAGTTGAGGCATTGCCCTGCGGGTCCAGGTCGATCACCAACACTTTTTTGCCGGCCTCAGCAAGCGCCGCGGCTAGATTGACAGCCGACGTGGTCTTGCCGACGCCGCCTTTCTGGTTCGCGATGGTGATAAGACGTGGATTAGTCATGCCGTCTACTCTAGTTCACGCGGGGGACACGGATGATAGTCGTGCCCTTGATGGTGATGACCTCGGCTTTACCTGCGCCAGCACGCTTTAGCTCAGCTGCGTCGCGCTCCAGCTCCTCATGCACGGACTCACCCTTCAAAGCGATCATCTCGCCGCCCACCTTGACCAATGGCAGCGACCACTTGGCAAGCTTGCCCAAGGGCGCGACGGCGCGAGAGGTCACAATGTCTGCACCCTTCACGGCCTTTTTCACTGGGCCTTCTTCGGCGCGGCCGCGGATGACGGTGACGTTATCTAGGTCCAGCAGCTCCTTGACCTCAGACAGGTAATTAGAGCGCTTTAGGAGCGGCTCGATCAGAGTGATATCAAGATCTGGGCGCGCAATGGCCAGCGGGATGCCTGGGAGGCCTGCGCCACTGCCGACGTCGATTACGCGGGCGCCTTCCGGCATGACATCGCCGATCACGGCACAGTTGAGAAGATGGCGCTCCCACAGGCGCGGGACTTCGCGCGGGCCTATAAAACCACGAATGGACCCGTCTGTAGCGAGCGAATCGTGGTAAGCCTGCGCGAGTGGCAGGCGGAAGCCAAATACTTCAGACGGGTCCAAATCGGACACTAGAAACTCCTGTTTTTAGTTGTTGTTTTTGCGCTGTTTCTTGGTGCGGTTGTCCTTCTTGCGCACACCTGGCTTCGGTGCGGAAGTGCGCTTGAGTTCTGCCTTGGCGGCTGCCTCTCGCTCCTCTTCCTCATCCATCTTCTTGTACACGATGCGAGTCTGGAAGAAGGTCCAGACGGTGTTGGCCAACATGTAGAACAGCAAGCCAATAGGCCAAATAGCACCGGAGAAGACCAGCATGCCTGGCATGACCCACAGCATCATCTTGTTCATGATTGCCATCTGCTGCTGCATCATCTCAGCGTTCTGGCCTTGCGGGGTCGGGGTCTTACCGGAAGCACGGCGTGCCTCCTGGCGGTTGAGCGACATACGGGCATTGAAGTGGGTCAAAACCGCAATGATGGCAATCAACGGAACGATGATGACCGCTGCCTGCGACGTCGTGATGCCCTGCTGATCCAGAATCGGCGAGTTCACGCGCAAGTTGGTAATCAGCGGAACGCCAAAGATCTTGGCGTCTAGGAACTGCTGCACCAATTCCGGCTTGAAGATGTAGTTCGCAGTGTTCGCGTTAGCCTCCACCGACATTGGCTCATCAGCTGGGTGACCGAAGCCACCCGCAGTGTGAATGGTGCGGTCGAAGGCGCGCAGAACATGGAACAGACCAATAAACATTGGGATCTGAGCGAAGATCGGCAGGCAGCCTGCCATCGGGCGAACGCCAGATTCCTTGTAGATGCGCTGCATCTCTTGCGCAGCCTTGGTTTGGTCATTCGCGTACTTGGTACGCAGCTCTTGGATTTGCGGCTGGATCTCCTGCATCTTGCGGGATGAGCGCAGCTGAGTGATGGTCGGCTTGACCATGATGGCCTTGAGCGTCCACGTCAGCAGGACAATCGAGAGAATCCACGTGATTCCCAAAGAAGGATCCATCACGAAGCTCAAAAGCCAGTGCCAGAACCACAAGACGGCCGAGATCGGCCAATAGATGATATTAAGCAAGGATAGTCCTCAGTTGTTGTTCGTGCCGGGTACGGGATCAAACCCGCCCGGATGCCAAGGGCCGCATTTGCAAACCCTAGCGATGGCCATGCCGGCGCCTTTGATAGCTCCGTGAACGGAGAGTGCTTCGAGGGCGTAGGCACTGCAAGTCGGTTCAAAACGACAGGTGGAAACCATCTTAAGGGGTGAGAAATACTTTTGGTAGAAGCGCACCGCTTTTACCATCGGTTTTGCCGCACCCTTAGCTTCCGGGATTTCGGCACCGGAAGAATTTACATACCGCATTTACGCAGAGCCTTGCGGATGTCTTTTTCTAATTGCTCACTGCTCGCTGTGGCGCTTGCGGGAAGCGCGCGGATAACCAGATCTGCGGTCGGTGGAAGATCCGGAAAGAGGGACCTGCACACATGCCGAAGCCGCCGGGAGGTGCGGTGGCGAACCACTGCATTCCCGACGGCTTTTGAAACAACCAATCCGAACCTTGGGCCGGCGGCCGCAATATCGAATTTGGTGTCTTGGCTGGCGTTGTTACGAAAGTGCACAACAACCGTACGTGTACCGGCCCGCTTGCCGCCCTTGATCGTCCTGCGGAATTCCGCTGGCGAAGTGAGCTTATGCTGGGCTGGAAGCACGATTATGCCGACAGCTTTGCGCGGCCCTTCTTACGACGAGCTGCGACGATAGCGCGACCTGCACGGGTGCTCATGCGGGTGCGGAAGCCGTGCTTACGAGCGCGACGACGGTTGTTGGGCTGGAAGGTACGCTTACCCTTTGCCACGATTATCTCCTTGAAGTTGTGCGCGGAGCCCAGGGAAAGTCATTCCCCCAGCTCCACTGATGAATGGATATGTGAGTAGTTAGCAACCCTTGGGAGTGGGTTCACACTCACGCGCAACGTCTTCTGTTGCGATAGACCATGACAGATTACGTGACGAATGCAGCCTTGAACAAATCGACACCCGGGTGTACCCAAAATTACAAAGATGTTTTTATCTGCAGCTAAAAGGCTACTTTGCGGGGTCAGAGCACATACGGCGGCTTGCATTTTAGGTTCACGCCATGCAAGCGCCGAAAAGCGTTAGACAGCCCCGCTAACTCGGCGGTAAAACTAAAGAATCGAATTCCACAGCCGTCCACAAGGTGTGAATAACTCTAAATCTCAGCTTTAGACTTTTTGTATTCCAGCAGGTAAATAGCCTAAAGTACCCGATTGATAGTTATCCACAGCCATCGACTAGGCTGTGGATAAACATTTGTTCCACATCTGTGGATAACTCTGTGGAGATCAAGGTCGTGCCGCAATTTTCGATGTGGATACGTCCGTGAAATTCACTGTAAATTTTTCTCCGTCCGAACTAGGGCCTTCTTCTGGGAAGGCCGCACAAGGTAGGCGCGTTGACTGATCAACAAGCGGTACTTAACGCCAACTGGCGAGCAGTAGTGGAAGATCTGCTCGCCCAATCTGAGAAACCCAACTCAGAGGTACCCAACTTCAACCACACGCAGCGACTGTATCTGCAGCTCGCGCGACCCATCATGATGATGGATGGCTACGCACTACTGGCAGCACACAATGAAAAGGCCAAGGCAGTCATCGAAACCGATCTCGGCTCACACATCTCGCGTGCCCTTACCCGGCACCTGGGCAGGCCTTGCACGCTTGCTGTAACTCTGGCCAATCCGGTGGAAGAAGAAGCACCGCTTAACGACGCCCCGGCTCAAGCACCGCAGGCGCCGTCACCGCAGCAGTACCAGCCGCCACAGCAGGCTTGGCAGACCAGCCATGCCCCGGCGAGCTTGGATGAACTGGCTGATCATTACAACCAGCAACAGCAGCAATACCAGCCCCAGCACAATGCAGATGCCCGCATTCCGCGTGAGCAGCCGGCGCACGATCCCAATAGGGAAGAGTCGCTGAACCCAAAGCACACGTTTGAAAACTTCGTTATCGGTTCCTCCAACCGCTTTGCCAACGGCGCGGCGGTGGCCGTAGCGGAAAATCCAGCGCGTGCTTATAACCCACTGTTTATTTGGGGCGGCTCCGGCCTAGGCAAAACCCACCTGTTGCACGCCGCGGGCAACTACGCGCAGGTTCTGCATCCGGGTCTGCGCGTGAAGTACGTTTCTTCCGAGGAATTTACTAACGACTACATCAATTCTTTGCGCGATGACCGCCAGGAGTCCTTCAAGCGGCGTTATCGCAATCTGGACATCTTGATGGTTGATGACATTCAGTTCTTGGAGGGTAAGGAATCGACTCAGGAGGAGTTCTTCCATACCTTTAATGCACTGCATCAAGCCAATAAGCAAATCATTTTATCTTCTGACCGTCCGCCGAAGCAGCTGACCACCTTGGAGGATCGCCTGCGCACTCGCTTCGAAGGTGGTTTGATCACGGATATTCAGCCGCCAGATCTCGAGACCCGCATAGCCATCTTGATGAAGAAGGCAGCTGCGGACGGCACCGAAGTAGATCGATCTGTTCTAGAGCTCATCGCTTCGCGCTTCGAGTCTTCTATTCGCGAGCTTGAAGGCGCGCTGATTCGCGTTTCTGCTTATTCCTCTTTGGTTAACGAACCGATCAGCTTAGAGATGGCGGAGATCGCATTGCACGATCTCGCGCCCGATGCAGCGGGACGTGAAATTACGGCAACCGCGATCATGGAAGTAACAGCAGAGTTCTTCGACATCGACGTCGAGACCCTGCGTGGTGCGGGCAAGAAGCGCGCCGTCGCTCATGCCCGCCAGTTGGCTATGTATCTCTGCCGCGAGCTGACTGAGCTTTCCTTGCCGAAGATTGGTGATCAGTTCGGAGGCAAGGATCATACGACTGTCATTTATGCCGATCGCAAGATCCGTAAGGAAATGACAGAAAACCGCAATACCTACGATGAGATCCAGGCGCTGACGCAAAGGATCAAGAACCACAGCCGTTCTTAAAACGCTTTCTGCAGCTAGAAATATAACCCGCCACCTGCACTTAGGTGGCGGGTTATTTTTATCCACAGCGTTATTCACATCTGTGTAATTTCATTGTTGTAATTCATAGATCTTCGACACATTTTTGTTTTTCACAAAGCATTCGTCCTGATCAGGAGCTTGTGATCAATGCTGTGATCAAATTCCACAATCCTGGGGATAGATTGTGGATAAAACCGGCACCCCTCCGGTTACTCACAATTTATGTAATTTGATCACACTGATCCCACAGCCACGATCACAGCGCGGATCGGGCCCGTCACCTTGCCTTTTAGGGCGTTATCCACAGATCTCACAACGGTTATTACTACTACTAACTATTTTTCCTGATCCCTTAAGTAAAAAGGGGATGTGTGTAATTCTCGCCCTCGCCTCGGCCCGAGGCGCCAGGCCGCGAGTAAATTACAAAAGTCTGTCGCACGGCGCCTATGCGGTAAGTTGGAAACAGCTTTTGTTACTTACAAAAATCAACCCAGCTAGAACCCAGCAAGGAGCTCATCGAGACCATGGACCAATCTGTGTCATTTCGTGTTGCCAAAGATGATCTGGCCAACGCAGTTGCTTGGGTAGCCCGTAGTCTGCCTTCCAAGGTGACGCAGCCTGTTCTTCGCGCGATGCTTATCACCGCCGATGACAATGGTTTGGAATTCACCGGCTTCGACTACGAAGTTTCTACTCGCGTACGCATCGCGGCAATGATCGACGAACCAGGCCGCATCGCCGTCGCCGGTAAGCTGCTCGCAGACATCGTTGCCACCCTTCCGAACAAGGAAGTCGAGATGACCCAGCAGGATTCCAAGGTCCTGCTCACCTGCGGTTCTTCCCGCTTCGAGCTGCCTATCATTCCACTCGATGATTACCCGCAGCTGCCGGTTCTGCCGGAGGTCACCGGCACCATCAACCCACAGCTTTTCGTTGAGGCCATCAGCCAGGTCGCATCCGCTGCCGGCAAGGATGACACTCTGCCGATGCTGACCGGCGTGCATATGGAAATCAACGGTTCCCACGTCGAAATGACTGCTACCGACCGTTTCCGCCTGGCCATGCGCACTTTCGAGTGGGATCCGGTATCCCCTGACGTAAAGGCAAAGCTGCTGGTTCCTGCGAAAACCTTGCAAGACACCGGCCGCTCCCTTGATACTCACCTCAACATCCCAGTGGAGATCGCGGTAGGCACCGGCGAAAACATTGGCGCAGAGGGCCTGTTTGGTCTGCACGCGGATAACCGCGAGACCACCACCCGCATGCTGGATGCAGACTTCCCAAACGTCTCTCCGCTGCTGCCAAAGACGCATACCGCAATGGCCAGCATCGAGGTTGCTCCGCTGCAGGAAGCCATCCGCCGCGTTTCCCTGCTGACTGATCGCAACGCCCAGATCCGCATGGACTTTTCTGAAGGTCAGGTCACCCTGGCAGCTGGCGCGGATTCCGGTAAGGCAGACGAGACTTTGCCTTGTGCATTTACCGGCCGCGATGAATTCACCATCGCCTTTAACCCGGGCTACCTCAAGGATGGCCTGGCCGTGGTCCATACTGACCGCGTGGTCTTCGGCTTCACTGAGCCTTCCCGCCCAGCAATTATGATTCCGGAGCCAGAGGAGATGCCGATGGCAGATGAGGATGGAGTCTTCCCAACCCCGGAGACCAACTTCACCTACCTTCTGATGCCGGTCCGTCTGCCAGGTTAATGTTCATACGCGAACTCGACGTCCGGGATTTTCGCTCGTGGCTTGAGCTACATATTGAGCTCGGCCCGGGGATCACTTTGTTCGTCGGACGCAACGGTTTTGGCAAGACCAACATCGTCGAGGCGATCGGGTACGTGGCCCACCTGTCCTCGCACCGTGTTAGCCACGACGCGCCGTTGGTACGTCAAAGTGCCGCTAATGCCAGAATCTCCACCACTGCCGTCAATCAGGGCCGCGAGCTTACCGCGCATCTGCTCATCAAACCGCACGCGGCTAACCAAGCCCAGATCAATCGCACGCGGCTGAAAAGCCCGCGCGAGTTATTGGGTGTAGTCAAAAGCGTGTTGTTCTCGCCTGAGGATCTCGCGCTCGTGCGTGGTGAGCCGGCTGAGCGGCGCACCTACATGGATGACATCATCGCCTCGCGTACCCCGCGCTTAGCTGGGGTAAAGGCGGATTATGACAAGGTCTTAAAGCAGCGCAATGCGCTTTTAAAGTCGGCGTCGTCAAGCCTGCGCCGCGGCTACGATGACGCCGATGGTGCCTCGGCTTTGGCCACGTTGGATGTTTGGGACGCCCAGCTCGCACATCTAGGCGCGCAGGTGATTCAGGCACGCCTCGCGCTTGTCGACGCCTTAAGCGAGCTGATCCCATCCGCCTATTCAGGCCTGGCCCCGGAATCGCGGCCAGCCCACATCGAGTACAAATCTACGATCGACGTCTCTGACCGCGACGTACTGGAAGCCGTGATGCTCACCGAGCTTGCCGCTAAGCGGCAGCGCGAGATCGAGCGTGGCATCTCCCTGGTGGGCCCGCACCGCGATGATCTCGTGCTCAACCTCGGAACGCAGCCGGCAAAAGGCTTTGCAAGTCACGGCGAGACCTGGTCATATGCCATTTCATTGCGCCTTGCCGAGTTCAACCTCTTGCGCGAGGAAGGCACCGATCCAATTTTGATCCTCGACGATGTTTTCGCCGAACTCGATGCTAAGCGCCGGGAGAAGCTTGTGCACCTAGCCATGGAAGCTGAGCAAGTGCTGATCACCGCCGCCGTGGATGAGGACCTGCCCGGCAACCTAGAACCGATCGTTCGCTACGAAGTCTCCGTTCGGGATACTCAAGAGGGGCGAATTTCTGAAATTACAAAGGTGCGCGAAGATGACTGATCCTATTCAGGATTTCTTTGAGCGTGTGCGTTCAAATTCCAAGAATGCTCCCAAATTGGATAAGCCAGCGCCGAAGATGAAGATCAGTCACGATGCACCGGCGAAGAAATACCGCGTGGGCAGGCCCACCGGCCCCGATGGTAGGCGGCAGCGCCGCAGCCTGGATATCCCTAGCCTCGGTGCCACGCTGAACAAGGAGATTGTGAGCCGCGGGTGGGAAAACGAGCTGGCTGATGGTTGGGTCATGGGCAATTGGACCAACCTGGTGGGCGAGCGCATCGCCGCACACACGAAGCCCGAGCGCATTAAGGATAAGGTCGTCTATATTTCTTGCGATGCCTCTGTGTGGGCTACGGAGCTGCGCTATCTGCAACGCCAGATCTTGCGCAAGATCGCCGACCGCCTTGGCCCCGACGTCATCGTTGAACTGCGTATTCAAGGCCCTAAGCAACACCGCAATTATCAGGGCCGGCAGTGGGTGAAACCGCAAGGCTCGCAAGATACCTACGGATAACCGCTTCGGGATAAAAATCTGGATCGAAAAATCGGGCTAAATTCCGCCCTCTCACTGGTGTGGAGTGCTCTCTAGTAGGGGGACACCGTGTAGAATAGCTAAAGTCTTAGATTTTGCTATAGCCAAAAGGAGTACACGTTTCCGTGGCTGAAGAACACGCATATGGTGCTAGTTCCATTACCATCCTGGAGGGCCTCGAAGCCGTCCGTAAGCGTCCGGGTATGTACATCGGTTCCACCGGCGTACGCGGTCTCCATCACCTGATTTGGGAGGTCGTGGATAACTCGGTCGATGAGGCCATGGCTGGTTATGCCTCCAAGGTCGTCGTCAAGCTGCTCGCCGATGGCGGCGTTGAGGTCATCGATGATGGCCGCGGCATCCCTGTGGAGATGCACGCCTCCGGCGCACCAACCGTCCAGGTTGTCATGACCCAGCTGCACGCTGGCGGTAAGTTCGACTCCGATTCCTACGCAGTCTCCGGTGGTCTGCACGGCGTCGGCATCTCCGTTGTGAATGCTTTGTCTACTCGCGTTGAGGCAGAGATCAAGCGCAACGGCAAGCACTGGTATCAGAACTTCTCTAACGCCATCCCAGATGAGTTGGTGGAAGGCGGCAATGCGCGCGGTACCGGTACTACGATCCGTTTCTGGGCCGATCCAGAGATCTTCGAGACCACGGATTATGACTACCAGACCATCGCACGCCGCTTGCAGGAGATGGCCTTCCTGAACAAGGGCCTGACCATCGAGCTTATCGACGAGCGCGTTACCGAGGAGCAGCTCGAGCTCGAGGCAATTGCCGACGCCGAATCCGGCGAGACCGCCCTGGACGCTGAGTCCTTTGACGACGTCGACGTCGATTCCGAAGCAGACGGCCCGAGCGAGGACAAGCCGGCAAAGAAACTGCAGAAGAAGGTTGTCTACCACTACCCAGACGGCCTGATTGACTACGTCAAGCACCTCAACAAGACCAAGACCGCCATCCACCCCACCATCGTCGCTTTCGACGTCAAGGGCGAGGATCACGAAGTCGAGGTCGCTCTGCAGTGGAACCAGGGCTATAAGGAGTCCGTCCACACCTTCGCCAACACCATCAACACCCATGAGGGTGGTACCCACGAAGAGGGCTTCCGTGCAGCGCTGACCTCCTTGATGAACCGCTACGCCAAGGAGCACAAGCTGGTCAAGGAGAAGGACGGCAACCTCTCCGGCGATGACTGCCGTGAGGGTCTTTCTGCCGTCATTTCCGTCAAGGTCAGTGACCCACAGTTCGAGGGCCAGACCAAGACCAAGCTCGGCAACTCTGAGATTAAGGGCTTCGTCCAGCGCGCCGTCAACGAGCACGTCAACGACTGGTTCGATGCCAACCCGGCAGAGGCAAAAGCGATTATCAACAAGGCCGTTTCCTCCGCGCACGCACGCGTCGCAGCGCGTAAGGCCCGCGAGATGGTGCGCCGTAAGTCCGCCACCGACTTGGGCGGCCTGCCCGGCAAGCTTGCCGATTGCCGTTCTAAGGATCCGAAGATCTCCGAGCTTTACATCGTGGAGGGTGACTCCGCAGGCGGCTCCGCAAAGGCCGGCCGTGACTCCATGTTCCAGGCAATCCTGCCGCTGCGCGGCAAGATCCTGAACGTGGAGAAGGCACGCATGGATAAGGTTCTAAAAAACGCCGAGGTCCAGGCGATCATCACCGCTTTGGGCACCGGTATCCACGAAGAATTCGACATCTCCAAGCTGCGCTACAACAAGATCGTGCTGATGGCCGACGCTGACGTTGACGGCCAGCACATCGCGACGTTGCTGTTGACCCTGCT
The DNA here is from genome assembly GCF_001807365.1 of Corynebacterium sp. HMSC06G04. Classification (NCBI taxonomy): domain Bacteria; kingdom Bacillati; phylum Actinomycetota; class Actinomycetes; order Mycobacteriales; family Corynebacteriaceae; genus Corynebacterium; species Corynebacterium sp. HMSC06G04. The sequence goes on from NZ_KV788599.1 coordinate 98,702, forward strand.
CTTCCGCTTCATGCCGCAGCTGGTTGAGGATGGCCACGTCTACCTGGCTAATCCGCCGCTGTACAAGCTCAAGTGGGCAAAGGGCCAGCCGGGCTATGCCTTCTCCGACGCCGAGCGCGACAAGCTGCTGGCAGAAGGCCTCGAAGCTAATCGCAAGATCAACAAGGACGATGGCATCCAGCGCTACAAGGGCCTGGGTGAGATGAACGCATCCGAGCTGTGGGAGACCACACTCGACCCAACCACCCGTATCCTGCGCCGCGTGGATCTGGAAGACGCACAGCGCGCCGACGAGCTCTTCTCCATCCTGATGGGTGACGATGTCTCGGCTCGCCGCTCCTTCATTACCCGCCGCGCGAAGGACGTTCGCTTCCTGGACGTGTAAAGCCAAAGGCTTTACACGAGCCAGAAAAAACTTGCGCCCTGCACTTCCTCGAATGGGAGAGCAGGGCGCTTTCTGTAATTTGGCCTTAGATGTCCAAATCGATGCCGTGCAGGGTGACCGTCTCAGAAAGATCGGCGCGGCCCGGCTCTACGTTGAACACGGGGCTGTCTTCGTCCGCCTTACCGAAGGCGATGGCGACGACCATCTTCTGCTCCTCATCAATGCCGAGGAACTCGCGGGTGGTCGGCGCCATGAGCGAAATCATGCCCAAAGGGGTTCCGTAATAACCGTGGGCACGCAGGGAAAGCAAGAAGTTTTCTGCATAAGTGCCCTGATCGAAGGCAGCACGAATGCGATCGCCCATTGGTGGGATATGAAGAAGTGCTGCGTGCGGGGCGCCAAAGAAGCGGAGGTTTTCGCGCACGAACTCGGTGCGGCCCTCCTTATCCTCACGGGCGATTCCTAGGATGCCGTACATTTTCTTTGCCAGCTCAATGGAACGGGAAGGGTGCACGCCCTCGCCGTAGTCCAAGGTGAAATCCGGGTTGATGCCGTTTTCATTGAACTCGGAGATGAGCGCATCAGAAAGCTCGCGGAGCTTCTCACCGCTAACCACGTGCACGTCCCATGGCTGCGTATTGGAATTAGACGGTGCAGACTGGGCGTCGATAAGCACCTGCTTAATAACCTCTGCCGGAACTGGTTCTGGTAGGTAGGCGCGGGCGGAGTGGCGGCTGCGGATGAATTCAGAATAGTTATTGCTTGAAGTCATGCGCGCCAGACTACACCTTCTTACATATGGGGTTACATATGCTTTTGCAAAATGCGCGCGAGCTCCGGAATCTGGGGCTCAATAATTTTGGCGATCTTGCTGCGTAGGGAGTTATAGGTCTTCACCAGCGCCGGATTATTTACCTGGTCTGCATTACGATCAGCCACACCCAAGATGGAATCTGCCACCTCTTTGTCGTTTCCGGCCAGGTAGGTGCCGAAATCCTCCTGCGGGGAGGTCTCGAACTCCTGCCAGTAGGATTCCATCTCGCCGAGGAGATCCGGCAGGGCGCGGTTGATCCCTTTTGAGACGATGTCGGCGTCGACCTTCTTCGCCGCGGCCACCGCGCCCTTGATGGCCATGCCGGTGATGCCGGATTGTTCGGAGACAGTGTTATCGACCAAGGAAACAAGCGCGGTGACAACGCTGGTGCGGGTTGGCTCTTCCAGGAGCTGGGAAAGATTAGACATGGCAGTAATCTTACTGAAACCCGAATGCGGCAATTAGCCCTTCAGAGCAGCAATCTGATCTGCAAGTTGGGTTAAGCCATTGTCACGAGCAAGACGCTCGAGGTCGAGGTTCGGGACGCCCTGGGTAAGAAGTGCCGGAGCGAAATCGGTCACCAGCTTGAAAATAAGCGCGGCGCCAGCGACGGAACCGCCGATGATGATGCCCAAATCGAGTGGGGAAGAGCCGGTGAGAGAGGAAGTTTCCTTGCCTTGCTTGAAATCAGGATTGACCTGGTTTTCCCAGGTGTTGGTGGTCTCAGGGGTGCTGGAGGCGGCGGTTGCGGCTGGGGTGACAGCGGTGCTTAGGGATACTGCTACTACGCCCGCAGCGATGGCTTTCTTCAGAGACATGTCTTCCTTTCCTACGCGTTGCATTGACGCTTCAGTCATTCCTCAAGGCCAAGCCGCGCGGATATTCGAGGGAATAGTTAAGTGTTACCAGCTATAACTTACATAACTCGGGCAACAAAGGATAGGTCAGCGCAGGCTAAGACGTGATTCCGTCTCCATGAATACTCGGGCGCTAAGTGCTGCGAAGGCGCGGTTGTGCTTATTAAGGGCTGGATAAGCCACCAATATCTGCTGCATCGCATGAGCTGCTTGCTGCCGGTTTGCGTGGACGGGGATGCCATCAATTTGGGCATTTGAGACGCTCGCGGCGGCAACTAAAGCGCCAAAGTTAGTCACCGTGGTTTTGTGTTGCGCGCAGAATTCGCGCGCGATGAGAAGGAGCTGCTCTGCAGTCATGGGCGAGCCCTGCGGATTTCTGCCTCGAGCTCGGCGCGGCCGGGCAGGAGCTGGCGTGCGGCGTCTTGGACCGCGGCGTCGGAAAGCGTGCGCGCCGCAGCCGCCACAACTGCACGCACCACCGCCTCGTGCTTGGAGGTGCCTTGCGCGGAGGCCAGGAGGGTCAGCGCATGATCCTGTTCCGCTGTAAGACGAAGAGTCATAGCCATGGCACGATGGTATCACCGCGGTATCACTAGCGCGGCGCAGACGGCGGGAGAGGGGCGCAGAGGGTAGAATTTGCCGTTATGAGTGACCAAAATGACGATCTCTTTGATCGTATTCAACCGATTGATATCAACGAGGAGATGGAGTCGAGTTACATCGACTACGCCATGTCCGTCATCGTCGGCCGTGCTCTGCCAGAGGTACGCGACGGCCTGAAGCCGGTGCACCGCCGCATCCTGTACGCGATGTTCGACTCCGGCTACCGCCCCGAGCGCGGCTACGTGAAGTCCGCTCGCCCGGTCTCGGACACCATGGGTCAATTCCACCCGCACGGTGACTCCGCAATCTATGACACGTTGGTGCGCTTGGCGCAGTCCTGGAACATGCGCTACCCGCTGGTCGACGGCCAGGGTAACTTCGGTTCCCGCGGCAACGACGGCCCAGCGGCAATGCGTTACACCGAGTGCCGCATGACCCCGCTGGCCATGGAGATGGTCCGTGACATTCGCGAAAACACCGTCGATTTCTCCCCGAACTACGACGGTAAGACCCAGGAACCGGACATCCTGCCTTCCCGCGTTCCGAACCTGCTGATGAACGGCTCCGGCGGTATCGCCGTCGGCATGGCCACGAACATCCCGCCGCACAACCTCAACGAGCTGGCTGAGGCTATCTTCTGGCTGCTGGATAACCCAGAGGCTTCCGACGAAGAGGCGCTGGCAGCCTGCATGGAACGCGTGAAGGGTCCGGACTTCCCAACCGCCGGCCTCATCGTTGGTGACCAGGGCATCAAGGATGCTTACACCACCGGCCGCGGCTCTATCCGTATGCGCGGTGTGACCTCCATCGAGGAGTCTGGCTCCCGCCAGACCATCGTCATTACCGAGCTGCCGTACCAGGTTAACCCGGATAACATGATCTCCAACATCGCGGAGTCTGTTGCCAATGGCAAGATCGCCGGTATCTCCAAGATTGAGGACGAGTCCTCCGACCGAGTTGGCATGCGCATCGTGGTCACCCTGAAGCGCGATGCCGTCGCTCGCGTCGTGCTCAACAACCTCTACAAGCACTCCCAGCTGCAGACCTCCTTCGGCGCCAATATGCTCTCCATCGTCGATGGCGTGCCGCGCACCCTGCGCCTGGACCAGATGCTGCGCTACTACGTTGCGCACCAGATCGAGGTCATCGTTCGCCGTACCCAGTACCGCCTGGATGAGGCCGAAAAGCGCGCCCACATCCTGCGTGGTTTGGTCAAGGCCCTCGATATGCTCGACGAGGTCATCGCGCTTATCCGCCGTTCCCCAACGGTCGACGAAGCGCGAGAAGGGTTGAAGGAGCTTCTCGACGTCGATGATGTACAGGCAGACGCCATCCTCGCGATGCAGCTGCGTAAGCTGGCAGCCCTGGAGCGCCAGAAGATCATTGACGAGTTGGCTGAGATCGAAGAGATCATTGCTGACCTCAAGGACATCCTCGCCCGCGAGGAACGCCAGCGTCAGATTGTCCACGACGAGCTCGCTGAGATCGTTGAAAAGTACGGCGATGAGCGCCGTACCCAGATCGTGGCCGCTTCTGGCGACGTCACCGACGAGGATCTTATCGCCCGCGAGAACGTGGTCGTCACGATCACCTCCACTGGCTACGCAAAGCGCACCAAGGTTGATGCCTACAAGGCGCAGAAGCGCGGCGGCAAGGGCGTGCGCGGTGCGGAACTCAAGCAGGACGACATCGTCAAGAACTTCTTTGTCTGTTCCACACACGACTGGATCCTCTTCTTCACCAACTTTGGCCGTGTTTACCGCCTCAAGGCTTATGAGCTGCCGGAGGCAGGCCGTACCGCACGTGGTCAGCACGTGGCTAACCTGCTGGAGTTCCAGCCGGAGGAGAAGATCGCACAGGTCATTCAGATTCAGTCCTACGAGGACGCTCCTTACCTCGTCTTGGCCACCAAGCAGGGCCGCGTCAAAAAGTCCCGCCTCACCGATTACGAGTCCGCACGTTCTGCCGGTCTAATCGCCATCAACCTCAACGAGGGTGATGCGCTCATCGGCGCGTCCCTCGTCGACGAAGGCGATGACATCCTGCTGACCTCTGAGCAGGGCCAGGCCATCCGCTTCACCGCTGACGACGACCAGCTGCGCCCGATGGGCCGTGCTACCGCCGGTGTGAAGGGCATGCGCTTCCGCGACGATGACCAGCTTTTGTCCATGTCCGTGGTTCACGATGGCGAGTACCTGCTGGTTGCCACCTCCGGCGGCTACGGCAAGCGCACCGCTATCGAGGAGTACACGCCACAGGGCCGCGGTGGCTTGGGCGTTATGACCTTCAAGTACACCCCGAAGCGCGGCAAGCTCATCGGCGCTATCTCCGTCGATGAGGAAGACGAGATCTTCGCTATCACCTCCGCTGGGGGCGTCATCCGCACCGAGGTAGGCCAGATTCGTCCTTCCTCCCGCGCCACCATGGGCGTGCGCCTGGTCAACCTCTCCGACGACGTCGAATTGCTTGCAATCGACCGCAACGTTGAGGACGATGGTGAGGAAGACGCTCAGGCTGTGGCCAAGGGCGAGAAATCCGTTGAGGACGTTCAGCAGGAACACCTCAAGGTTGCGGATTCCAAGAACGCAGCAGATAGCGAGGAGTAATCCATGGCAAGACGAGACGTAACCCTTACGCGGATCTCACCGATTTCGGCCTTCCGCGTGGGCTTGGCGATGTCCCTCGTCGGGCTTATCGCATGGCTGCTTGCTGTGTGCCTGCTTTACTTCGGCCTCGATCAGGCGGGAATCTGGGATTCCCTCAACAGCCTAGTCGGCGGAGTGGGCGGCGCCTTCGAAGTGACCTTCGGTGTGGTCTTGTCTATCTCTGCTCTCTTCGGCGCAATCGTGGCGGTGTTCAACATGCTGCTAGCGCCGCTGCTCGCGGTACTTTATAACGCCATCGTGGACGTCTTCGGTGGTTTCAAGCTGGGTATCCAGTCTGGTCATGGCTAAAGCCCGAGCCTGCTAGCCCACATCGAACCGGCATCGTCTTTTAGGTTCAAATTCTTAAGAGACGGTGCCGGTTTCGCTTTTTAAACAACCTGCTAAAACCTTGGCTGCGCTGGCGATTTGTGTATTTGCCGGATCGGTATGTAAAGTTACATCTCGTTCCGCACAGGGGCCTATAGCTCAGTCGGTTAGAGCGCATCGCTGATAACGATGAGGTCGCAAGTTCGATTCTTGCTAGGCCCACCACGGAACAATGGGGCATTAGCTCAATTGGTAGAGCATCTGCTTTGCAAGCAGAAGGTCAGGAGTTCGATTCTCCTATGCTCCACAGCCCGGAACCCGGCACCGTAATGGTGTCGGGTTCCTTTGTTGCTTCGGGGCGTGCACCGTTCCTGACACGGGGCTAAGTAGCAAAATTTCGTTATTTCTAGTCCTCGGAAATGGTGTTGTTGCTGGTGACCGAGAATGTGCACACCCGCCTGCGACACTTAACTTATGACGATTTTGATTCTCGAAGTTTTCCTAGCTCTGCCGGTGCTTGTCGCGGTGTTTGCCATGAGCAGATCGGCCACGTGGAGTGTAAAGGTGGGCTGGGGTGCCGTCGCTGGCCTGTTCATCGTTCTTATGCTGTTGGCCTGGGCCGTTTTGCGGTTGCAATATTTCAGCGGCTTTGACGCACTTTGTCAGTCACGCCCTAGGGGCGCTGGAGGGTTGGTTTGTGGGGTAGTGCCCAGTTCAATTGGCGAAGGAGCATAATCAAGAAAAATGTCAACCCATGGTTGACTTGTTTAGTCTCCTGTCGGTAGACTACCGTTATGAAGCGAAACGCCGTCATCAAGAAATTGAAAGCGGAAGCTAAGCGGCGTGGTCTTGAATTTGAGGAAATCGCCCTATCGCGCCATGACGCTTATCGGGTAGGCAGCACAACCCGAACCTTAGGTAGGCACCGTGAGATTGACGATGTGACAGTCAAGAAGTTTTTTGACCAATACGCCCAAGAATTAGGGAAAGGCTGGTGGAGGTAATGACCACGACATACACAGTAACCGCAGAACGTGGAACCAGCGGAGTATGGGTGCTCGAATGCGCCGAACTAGGGGCAGTGTCTCAAACTAAGCGGCTGGCTAATGCTGCCGACGAGATGCGCGAAGCACTGGCCTACCAGGCAGGCCTAGACCCAGACGAACTCAACATTATTGTTGATGTTGTTCTTCCACCGGACCTTGCGGAAATGAAAGCTCGCGCCGAAAAAGAACGCGAAGAAGCGGCACGACTGGCCGCTGCAGCACAGGCAAGCACTCATGACCTCGCTGTTGCAATGAGAAACGCTGGAATGACCGTACGAGATATGGGAACAGTCCTCGGCGTGTCTTACCAGCGCGCTCAAAAGCTCGCAGCATCCTAAAAGGAGGACATCATACTGAAAACGAAAGTTGCCCAGCACGCGCATGATACACACGCGTACTGGGCGTTTTTATCGGCCGGTGGACTCGTGTGCGTTAGCCGCGCGTGACGGTGGGCTTGCAAGGTAGTCCCCAGTTGGTGGTGTGGGCAGCGTTAAACGGCTCGGCCTGGTCGAGGATCTGGTGTCCCATCTTGGCCGCTTCGTGTCCGAAATGTTTGTTCAGCATCTGTCCGGTGGCGGTCGCGTCGAGTTCTTCGCGGTTGAGAAAGTCTGGAACGGTGATGTCCTCATGCTCGGCGGGCTGGTCTTTAAATAGGCCAGTAAACTCACGGGTGGCAGTACTTAAGTTTACTCTCGTGTTTGATGGAAGTTACTGGACGACTACACCAAGGAGCACGTGACCAAACCGGTGGTGGCCAACATTGCTGGTTTTACCGCGCCGGAGGGCAAAACCATGGGGCACGCAGGAGCGATTGTCTCTGGAGGATCCGGAACCGCAGAGGGCAAGAAGGCTGCGTTAGAGGAGGCCGGCGTGAAGGTCGGCAAAACCCCGAGCCAGGCGGCGCAGCTTCTCCGGGAAGCGCTGAAATCTGCCTAGCAGATGCTTAACAAATAAAGCTTCATTGCTAGAATTAATTTCATGACCGAGAAGGATAAGAAGTGGCTCGATGAGGAGGAACTCGCTTCCTTTGTATCCCTCATGGGAGTCACCATCCGCTTAACCAACATTCTGGATGCCCAGCTGCGTGACGACGCCGGCTTGAGCTTCTTCGAGTACACCGTTCTGTCTCGTCTTTCTGAGTCGGAGAATCGTGAGATGCGCATGCGCGACCTTGCGTACACGGCGAACGGCTCGCTCTCACGGCTTAGCCAGGTGGTCACGCGCTTGGAGAAGCAAGGTTGGGTTACGCGCCGTCCAGATCCGAATGATGGCCGCACCACGCTGGCGCAGCTTACCGACGCTGGCTGGGACAAGGTTGTCGCCACCGCGCCTGGGCACGCCGCCCAGGCGCGTCGTTCCGTGATGGACAACCTCACTCGCACGCAGGTGCGCCAGCTCAACCAGATCAACGATCGCATCCTCGCGGCCATCGAGAGCGATGAACGCTACGGCGGGCGTTACTAGGCCTTATTAGCTCGGCGGCAGGCCTCTGCGCGCCGAGACGGTCTTGTCGAAAGGAATCCAAAAGCGCAATGGCGCTTGTTTATTCTTGCTGATGCCAATTCGCGGCCCGCAGACCCACTCCGGCTCTTGCTCACGATCGGTGAGTTGAATTGGCGTGCCGTTATCTTCCAGCGTGAATCCCAGTGCTTTTCCGAGGTTTCCCGGCCCACGGGCGAGGTTATGGAAGTCGGTGGTGCCGCGGCGTCGGAAAGCGAGCTCGGTACCTTCGGTGACCTCGCCTCCGCGTAGCAGACATCCTTGGCCCGTGTCCTCCGGGGCGCACACGATGTTGCCGTTGCGGTGGATGCCATAGGAGGCATAGACGTAAAGGCGCCCGGGCGGGCCGAACATCGTGGCGTTGCGCGGGGTTGGGCCGTTGTACGTGTGCGCGGCGGGGTCTTTGGCGCCGAGGTAGGCCTCGACTTCCGTCAGGCGGATGCTGACGCCGTTGAAGGTGAGAGTTGCCCCCAAGAGTTGGGGCGCAACGACATCTGCGGGGGCCGAGAAATCAATCATTAGCCCCGAGAGTAGTACTGCTTGCCCGGCTGTGGGTTGGGGACAAGGGTATCGAGGCTGACCGGCTCGAGGCCCTTGGCGCGCAGGCCGTCGATGACGCAGCTGGCAGCATTAACCGTGGTGGCGTGGATATCGTGCATGAGGATGATGCCGCCCGGCTGCGCGCCGCTGACTGCAGCGCTGCATACGTGCTCGGAGTTGCGGTCCTTCCAGTCCAGCGTGTCCACGGACCACATGGCCTCGGCTTGGCCGTTGGCTTTGGCCGCGGCGTCGACAGTGCCGTTTGTGGCGCCGTACGGTGGGCGTAGCCAACGAGGGCTCTGGCCGGTTGCTGCCTTGATGGCGCCGGCACCCGCCTTGATTTCCCCGTCTATGTCGCCGGCGGCGAGCTTGTTCAGTTCGCGGTGCGTGTTGGTGTGGTTGCCGATGGTATGCCCCTCTGCCTGCATGCGGCGCAGCAGCTCTGGGTGGGCTGTGGCGTTAGGGGCGAGCACCATGAAGCTGGCGTGTGCGTGTTTTTCGCGCAAGGTGTCGAGCAGCTGGTTGGTTAGGGTGCTGGGGCCGTCGTCGTAGGTGATGGCGACGCAGTTGGAGCAGTCAGACTTTTGCGTCGGTGCAGGTGCTGGTCTTGGGGTGCGCTTTTGCGGCGCAGGTTTCGAAGAACCGAGCTCTGGTGGCAAGGAGTTTAGGAAGTCGTTATTGAGTTTCTCGGCTTCTTGCTGGAGGTTCGGCAGCTGCATCTGCGGCAAGTTGGGGACCGGGAAGGGCGATGCCGGCGCTGCGTGGGCTGAGACTGGAAGTGCGGCGGTAAGTAAGAGTGCAGCGGTAGCGGCAGCGAGGCGGCGCATGCAAAAGCCTTTCTAACGAGGGTGTTTCTGTTCCTAGATTATGGTCACCGCCGTTTCTAAAAACCGTAGTGACACGCAACCAGAGTGAAAAGAGTTAACTACTGCGACTGATGGGACTCCCGGCCGGGCCAGCGATTTTCTTTCTGCGATACCCCTGGGGTAGCATTAAACGCACTGGGGCATTAGCTCAATTGGTAGAGCATCTGCTTTGCAAGCAGAAGGTCAGGAGTTCGATTCTCCTATGCTCCACAGCCCAGAAACCCGGCACCATTCGGTGCCGGGTTTCGTCGTTCCTGCGTTGCCCTCGGCCCGCCGCTTCCGAGACTCGCTTCTGCATCCCCCACAAAGGGAGCCAAGCAAAGGGACCACCCTCGAAGAGAGGAGAAATGAAGGAGAGAAGGGGAGGAAGCAGCGCGATCAGCTTTGCGTCGGCTTGAAGCGTTTCACCAACACAATGTGGCCTTCCGCCTCATCGACGGGCTCGAAGCCTAAGTGCAGGTAGAGGCGATGGGCGCGTTCGTTTGCTATCGCTACCGAGAGGGAGACACCAGGGGCTCCTTTCTCGCGGGCGAGGTTGGTGGCGGCGTCGAGAAGCAGTGTACCCACGCCCTGGCCGCGGAAGCGCGGCTCGACGGCGAGTGCGAACTCAGGGATTCCTTCGGCGACGTGGCCGTACCCATGGCGATCCTTAGTTCCCCAGTTCAGCCAGACTCCACCGGCCGGAATGGCTCCTGACCAAGCAATGAACCCGCCGCGAGAAGGATTCCAGCCGCGCAGATAGTAATCAAAGTCGGCCTCGAATTGCGGGGTGAGTTCTTTGTGCTCATCGCCGAAAGTGTCAGTGAGGAAGTTTAGTCGTGCCAAGTAAGTACGGTCTGCTTCGGTGAGATGGCGCAGTTCGAAATCAGGCATGGTGGCCAGCCTAGTGGCCGTGCTCCCATTGCGCATAAGCCTTGGCATAGCGGCCGCCGAGCGCCATGAGGGAGGCGTGGTCGCCGTCTTCGACGATTTCTCCTTGCTCCATCACGATGATGCGGTCCGCCTCACGAGCCTGGTCCAAGCGGTGCGCCACTACTAGGCAGGTACGCCCGCGGGTGACGGCCCGGGCAGCTTCCTCAAGCACGGCGGCGTGTTCAGAGCCGGCCTCTGAGGTGGCCTCATCCATGATGAGCACCGGCGGCTGCCGCAGCACCATGCGCGCCAGCGAGATCTGTTGGGCGGCTTCGGCGCCCATCTCCTCGTTGCCGGCGCCGATGCGGGTATCGAGGCCGTCAGGCAGCCAGCGCGAGTCTTCCGTCAATCCCACCTCGTGTAGGGCTGCCCATAGCTCTGCGTCGCTGGCAGTAGGTCGCGCGAGCAGAAGATCCTCGCGCAGCGTGCCGGAGAAGAGGTGGACTTCCTGCGTAATCAGCGCGACGTGCTCGGTCACCCAGGTATTGGGCACTGTTGCGGTGTCGACGTTGTCAAGGCGGATGCTGCCCGCAGTGGGGTATTGCAGCCCGGCCACCAGTGCGGCCAAGGTGGATTTGCCTGCACCTGAGGTGCCCACCAGCGCGGTCGTGGTGCCGGCCGTCAGTGTGAGGCTAATGCCGTCTAAGACCTTGGCGCCGCCGGGGTAGGAGTAGCTCACGGCGTCGATATGCACCGCGGGGGCTTGCCCAAGCGGCGCTACTTCCTTGGTTGGCACGTCAGCGCCCAGCAGAGCCAGCGCTACAGCGCGGCCCAAGGAAGTTGCCGAATGCTGAATTTCCCCAGCGAAGAACAAGATGTTGAAAACGTGCATCTCTAGGCGCATGACCAGCAAGACCGCGGCCGTGGCCTGGCCTTGTGTGAGCCAACCCCAGGCCACCATGGGCACTGACATGGAGAGTGAACCGAGGAGCAGCACGCCGAAAGCAATGCTGCCTTGGCCGATGATGCGGTTGATAAGCGGCACCTTATCGCCCCAGGCCTGCACGGTATTCCAAGAATAGTTCTCCATGCGGCGCGTGGCCCAGCCGTCGAGGCGGAAAATCCGGAGGGTCTCCAATGCGCGAATGGTATCGAGCAAGACGTTGTTGCGGCGGGCCTCTACGGTGGAGACGGCATTGGCCACGGCGGGGATATCGCGAATCGTTCCCTTGATAAACGGATACATCACGGCGGCTGCGAGCATGCACAGCAAAAGGTAAGCCGGGTGGATGAAAGCCATGGTTAGGAAAGTAAGCGGCAGAATGAAGATGGTGACGGCAAGGCGCTCACCCATCATGGCCACTGCCGTGACCACGGTGTCGATGTCCTTAGACAAGCGCGTGATCACGTTGCCGGTTCCCAGCTCCATCACGCGCGGCACGGGAGCGCGCAGCACCGAGTCGAGAGCTGCGGTACGCAGATCCACAGCCAGTCGGCGCGTGCGGGCGTTGATGAGATAGCCGCCGAGCGCCCGGCCGCTGACCTCAACGAGGAGGCAGGCTGCGATGATCCATAGTGCAGCAATCATCGCCTTGCGCCCAGAGCCAATCACAGGGACTTCGCCACCCTGGATGATATCCACGAGGCGGCCGAGTACCTGCGAGCCCAGGTTCATCATCAGGATGGTCAGAGTGAAGATGCCGAATACCAGCGCCAGCTTCGCCTTCGACGGTGCGGAAGGCAGCGTGCGAAGGAACTGCCAGGACTCACGGGCGGAGGCAGGAGCTAGGGCATCTGCTGCGGGTTTACTCATAGTTCTAGCACCTCCTTCGCGTTAGCCGCCCACGTCGACGCGCCGCTGATTACGACGGTGATCTGGTCCTTGCGCAAGCACGCCACGCGCTCAGCTACCGTCGCGAGTGTTAGCGAATCCAAGCCCGTAGTGGGGTTATCAAGCACCAAGATTTCTGGGTCCGCGGCAAGCGCGCGGGCAAGCGCAACGCGTTGGCGTTGACCGCCCGATAGGTTCAGTCCAGCCTCCCCAATGGGAGCATCCGGCAAGGCGCCATTGTCATCGAAGCCACCGAGACGAGTGACAATGTCCTCGCAGGCCGCGGCCTCAAGCGCCGCGCGAACCTGCGATGCCGGGATGTTGCCGAGCGGATTGATGTTATCGGCCAGCGTTCCCTCCAGCACGGAAATCCGGTGCGGCGGGCACAGGGCGCCGTGGGCAGAAAGGCGGGATATGGTGGCGTCGACAAGCGCGCGCCCTTTGGTGGTCTCCGGTACCCAGACCTGCAAGCCAGGGCTTAAGGAAAGCGCATCGCCGTGCTTTGCGACGTCGCCTTTATCCAGGTCCTCCAGCAACTCACCGATGCGCTCCACGGAGGCCTGGGCCCGCGCCCACGCCTCGGTGAGATGGCCCAGCGCGATCCCAAGGACGTTGAGCGCCGGTGGGGCGAGCATCGTGATACTCATCATCCCACCTGGGGAAATATTGCCCAGGTACATCTGCCATGAGGTCCATGCGAGCAGACCGATGGTAAACGCGGTGGGTACCATCTGACGCAACCAGTTCAACCAGACGCTAAGCCTTAGCTCGCGCAGCATTGCGTCGAGGGCGGTGTGTGCAGCGGTGCCAAAGCGTTGCTTGGCCACCTCGTTAGCGCCTAGACCTTTAATAACGCGGGAGCCCTGCGCGTAGTCCGTTGCGAGCGAAAGCGCCGTGTTTTCCTTGTGGCGGCGGGCTGCCGCCACTCTCGTCAACGGTTTTGCGGTGGCCCAAGATACCGCCGCGGTGACGACGGCACCTATCAAAAGCACGATGGAAACCACGGACGAGATCGGCGCTAGGCTGAAAATCGCGCCCAGCAGATAGCCCACCATGGTCAGCGGAAAGTTGAGCACCTGCTTGAGCTGGCCGATGTAATGGGAATCCTCGTCCATCGTGTTGAGCAGGCGGCCTGGGTTAAGTCCGGAGGTAGAAGAGCGGAGCAGCTTCTCCAGCAGCCCGAGCCGCAGCGTATGCGTGGTGCGGGCCTGGCTGAGATCGGTGAAGGCATCCGCGGTGGCCTCGGCGAGATAGACGATGAAAAGCAGCAGTGCGGTCAACGCCACTGGAATGGCGAGCGTGCGCCAGGAAGGGTCGCTGAATGCGTATTGCGTGGCTTGGCCAATGACCACGGAGACAAGCGCACCCAATGGCGCGTTGATGGCGGCGGAGATGAGAATGCCGGCCACGCCCACCGGCTGCGCAAAGAGCAGGCGCCGGGTTGCGCTGCGGGGTTTAGACCAATTGGTGGTTTCGGTGAGAGAGGTCTCCCCGGCGGGTGGCTGGCTTGGCAGGTACCAAGACCAGGTTTTCATGCGAGGATAGACAGTCATAGCTGCTTATCCTATAAGAAAAGGCTGCCTTCCTTTGCTCGGATTATCCGGAAAGAAAGGCAGCCTTAGCAGGTTTTATGCTCTGCAGGTTTTATGCAAGGTGGTAATTCGATACGTCGTATCCAGAGAACTCGCGTTCGATACCGTTGTCATCAACAGAACGGAAGATAGTGCCGTTCTCAATTGCAAAGCGGAGATTGTCAACACGATGTGAAGGATCCCCGCTGACGGAGCCGGCTGGGAAGTAGTAGGTCGCTCCGCTTTTGAGCTTGACAATGAGAGACTCGAAGCTCATTTACTCTCCTTGAGATAGGTTCGAAATACTCAAGAATTCAATCAGCTCTAGGTCTCTTAATCAAAGAATTGAGATCAAGACAACTTGAGTGCTACCCCCTTGCTCGGGGGATATTACTACTCCTGCTCGTCAGTCTGCAGGCGGTGCTTGCCCTCATCCTCGCGGTCATCAGTGATGCGGGAGGTATCGGCCTCAGCGGCCGCAGCTTCTTCCTTGTGCTTTGCCAGCTGCTCATCGATGGAGCCCAGCAGCTCCTCATCGCGCTCGACGACGCCCTCTTCAGCGAGGTCGGAATCCTTCTTGAGGTCCTGCTCGGAGGTGGAGGTGTAGACCAAGGTGGAGCCCTCAGCCGCTGCGTCTGCGCCGCCACCGAAGTCCTCAACCCGAGGTGGAACCTCGGAGGGAGCTTCCTTGCGGATCTTGAAGAAGTAGTAAGCGCCGCCGGCAACTGCGGAGACAAGAGTCAGGACAAGAGCGAATGGCCAGAACTTGGAGCCCTTGTCTTCCTTGCGGAAGTTGACCTTCTTTGCCTTATTCAGCTTCTTTGCGCTCTGCTTCTGCGCCTTGTTTGCGGCCTTACGTGCAGCCTTGGATTGCTTCTTTGCCTGCTTCTTGGTCTTCTTCTGCACCTTCTTGGCATCCTTGCGAGCCTCTTCGAAGCGTTCAGATGCCTGCTTGCCAGCTTCCTGGCCGCGCTCCTTGAGCTCGGCGATGGTGCGCTCGAGACGCTCGTGGGCAGCCTGAGTTACAGCACCGGCGTTGCGGCGTGCCTCTGGGAAGAGATCCTTGCTGCGGCTTTCCGCACGTGCGGCGGCGCCTTCAAGGGCGGCATAAGCTTCGAGTTCTTTTTCCTCGCGGTAATCCTTGAAACGGCTCCACAGATTGTTCGCTAGACCGATGGAGGCGGAAATTGCGGTGGGGTTCATCCCAGATGCTCCTTAAATTAGTTTATGGTGCGCTTCACCCCAGCGTAGTGACGGCGCGAGGGCCCCGCCACTATAGCCATTAATCAGCCATTAATCCTTATGTGGATTTCCTAGCGTGTGAGGACGCGATCCGAAAGGATGCGCGCCACGCCAACGTTGCCGGAGTGGGTCAGGTGGTTGAAGAAGTTATGCGGCTCCGCAAACTCGTAGACGCCTCCCATCCAGCGCATGCCGGTCGGCGCACACATATTGTGGTCGATGGTGGCCGAACGTAGGTCAAAATAGTCCACATGATTTTCCTGGGCGGCCTGGAACATCGCATGGTTAACGTTGTCTTCGATGGTGCGTACGCTGCCCAGCGCGGAGAGGTTAGCGCCTAGGCCTGGGTTCTCTTTGATGCGGATTGGGCAAATGGAGCCGTTTGCCGCAGAGAAGGCTGGGTAGCCCACCAGGGTGATCTTGGCGTTCGGGGCGGCAGCGCGGATGCGGTTTATCTGATTGCGCATCGCGTTCTTATAAGCCGTGCGGTTCGGGTCAAGGATGAAGTTCGTGTTGACGACGTCATTGAAACCGAACTGGATCAGCACGTTGCGCGTGCCCGGGTTGAGGGTGTGGGTATCCACTGCGTGGTTAACTTGCTGGACAAAGTCCGAGCGCGGCGTGGAGCCAGCAGCGGTAGCGCCGGAGCAAGCGTAGTTGATGACGCGCTGGCCCGAGGCGCGGCCGAGCTCGCGGCCAACGTTGGATGCGCCCTGCGGGCAGCCCTGTGGGCTCGGAGCGCCTGGGTCGCTGCCGATCTTCATGGCGCTAGACAGCTCGGCAATGGGGGAGCCGATTTGATCGAAGGTGGGGTTGGCAAAAATAGAGTCGCCGAAGAGGACCGTCTCGGATTGCTGAGCTGATGCGGCTGCCGTTCCAAGAGCTGCGGTGGTTACTACTGCAGCGCAGACAGCAGAGAGCTTGGTCAAAATCTTATGTTTTTTCAAGAGAGAGCCTCGATGTCGTTTGCGTTTGGAGCTGGTCGCAACTTGTTTAAGAGAGGTGGTACAGACAAGTCTGCCATTGGGAATTGGCCTTGATTCTACTGCTTTTTTCAGGCCGGTTACCCCCGCCGCCACGCCTTTTGGATAGACAGCTTGGTTCATTTTGGGCGATTTTTATTCGCGCTAATAAACGTTAACCCCGCAGGCAGAACCGTTTTAAAGATAGTATCTAAAATTTAGCCCTCCTTTCTTAATAGACCGCTTGGTACATTTCATCTCAACGAAATCGAAGTGACCAGCGAAGGAGGTGGGCATGACGCCGCGACTCTCGGCCTCTGCGCCTTTAGACCAAATCAATGAATGGACGGCTCGGGTGCGTCAGCGCACCGCGCTTTCCTTCGAAGTGATTCCGCCGCGCAACGACGCCGATGCGAGCAAGATATCTGAACTGCTTGCAGTGTTGCAGAGCTATCACCCTGATTACATCGCCGTAACCAGCTCGCAGCGCTCCGGATGGTTGCGTGGCACGGCCGCGTTCATTGAGCAGATTTCGCGCACTACCTCGATGCGTCCCTTGGTGCATCTTGCTTGCACCGCCGGTAACCCGGGGGAACTTCGCGAGTGGGTCGACGTACTCGTCGATTCTGGCGTCCGCGGATTCCTCGCACTGCGCGGGGATCTTCCGAAAGGCGGCATGCCCGTGGGCTACCTGCAGCATGCTGATGAGCTAATCCGGCTCATTCGGCGTCGGGAAGCAGCGCAAGCGGCACGTTTCGCCGCAGGCAACCTGGCCGTCGGCGTGGCGTGCTATCCCAATGGTCATGCGGAATCAGCCAATGCTGATGAAGACATCGATGTCCTGCTGACCAAACAGCGCCTGGGCGCGAACTTCGCCATAACTCAGCTCTTCTTCGACCCGGAAGACTATGCGCGCTTTTATCAACGCGCTCGGCTCGCCGGCGTGCGCATTCCGCTTATCCCCGGAATCATGCCGATGACCAGCGTGGCCCGCCTTGAGCGAATGGCGGGGCTGTCCGGGCTCGACGTCCCGCCAAAAGTGCGGGCAGCGCTCGCGGCAGCGAAAACCCCAGAAGAAGAACAAGAAATCGGTATGGAGCTCACGGCTGAACTCGCGCGCGGCGTTCTGCGCGCGGGCGCGGAGGGCCTCCATATATATACGCATAACAACCCAGCCATCACCCAAGACCTACTGAGCAGAATCGGAGTAAATCGATGAACGCACCATTTCCTCACACAACCATCGAAGGCTATCCGCGCGTCGGCGCGAACCGCGAGCTAAAGCGCGCACTCGAGGCCTTCTGGGCCGACAAGATCGATGAGGAGACCTTCGAATCGGCCACGCACTCGCTGCGCCTTGATACCTATGCCCGCCTGCATGACCTTGGACTGAGCGAGGATTATGCCATCCCGGCGGACGTGGCCTATTACGATCACGTCCTTGAAACCGCGCTGACGGTGGGCGCAGTCGAGGGCGAAACCCTTGCCGATGAGTTCCGTCTAGCGCGCGGAAATGCACAGGCAGCACCACTGGAGATGACCAAGTGGTTCGACACCAACTATCACTACATCGTCCCAGAAATTGCTGACGAGCAGGAGTTTCAGGCGCGTCCGCAGCGCGTGCTGAAGCTGGTAGAGGAAGCCCGGCAAGCAGGCCACAAGGTGCGCCCAGTGCTGGTGGGTCCTGTGACGCTGCTTGCACTGTCCAAGCCGGCGGAAGGTTCCCACACCCAGCCTCTCGAGCATCTGGGCAAGCTGGTGGATTCCTATATCGAGGTGCTTGGGTACCTGCATGCGGCGGGCGTGGAGTGGATTCAGCTCAACGAGCCTGCGCTGGTGGCTGATCTGCAGGCAGCAGATGACGCTACGCTTGCCGACGCCCTTATTCAGGCCTACGAACGCATCCTCGGCACTGCGAAGCGCCCACAGATCTACCTGACCACGCCTTATGGCGCAGCTCGCAGGGGATTGGACGCGATTGCGAAGCTACGCCCGGAAGCAGTCCAGGTGGACTTGAGCGTGGGAACCCTGGCGCTGGAACTGGATTATTTGGAGCGCGTAGCGCAGTTGCCGGTGCACGTGAGCGCGGGCCTTGTTGATGGCCGCAATGTGTGGGCGGCGAACCTGCGCGATCTGCGTGCCAAGCTGGAGCAGCTTCCGGGCGCCTCGGTTACTACCTCGGTATCTTTGCAGCACGTTCCGCATACCGTCGTTGCCGAAACCACATTGCCAGTTGACGTCGCGACGTGGTTCTCCTTCGCTGATGAAAAGGTACGCGAGGTCGTGGCCCTTTTCGCCGGCCCGCTTGATGCCCCAGAGGCTTATGCCCAGGCCGATCGCGCGGTGCGTACCCGGGCGGAATCGGCGCGCACGCATAACCGGGACGTCGCCAAGCGCACGGCAGGGCTGCCGGAAGGGCAGGTCCAGCGTCAGCCGCTGTTTGCCGAGCGCATCGAGGAGCAGAAGTCCCTGGGCCTGCCGCAGCTTCCGACCACCACGATCGGTTCCTTCCCACAGACCCAGGAGATTCGTGCCGCGCGCGCCGCGCACCGCAAGGGCGAGCTTTCCGACGCCGATTATGAAAAGGCGTTGCGCAAGGAGGTCGCGCAGGTCATCGACCTGCAAGAACGTCTAGGGCTGGACGTACTCGTGCACGGCGAGCCGGAGCGCAATGACATGGTGCAGTACTTCGCGGAGCTGCTCGATGGCTTCGTGGTCACTGAAAATGGCTGGGTGCAGTCTTATGGCTCGCGCTGTACTCGTCCGCCAATCGTTGTCGGTGACATCTCCCGCCCGCAGCCGATGACGGTGGAGTGGGCCAAGTACGCGCAGTCGCTATCTGCAAAGCACGTCAAGGGAATGCTCACCGGTCCAGTAACCATCCTCGCGTGGTCCTTTACCCGCGATGACGTGCATCAATCAGTCTCCGCGGATCAGCTGGGTGTGGCGCTGGCTGACGAGGTGCATGACCTCGAAGACGCCGGCATCAGCATCATCCAGATCGACGAGCCCGCACTGCGGGAGCTGCTGCCGCTGCGTCAAGAAGAACGCCAGGCTTACCTTGATTGGGCAGTGCGTGCTTTCCGTTTGGTTGCCCTCGAGGCGCAACCGACCACTCAGATTCATACGCACCTGTGCTACTCCGAGTTCGGGCAGATTATCGATGCGGTGGCAGGCCTCGATGCCGATGTCACCTCCATCGAGGCGGCGCGCTCACGCATGGAGCTGCTGCAAGACATCGATGAGAAGTTCCACTCGGAGATTGGCCCAGGCATCTATGACATCCACTCGCCGCGCATCCCATCCGTGGCGGAGATGGCCGAGCTCATCCGTGCAGCATTACGCCATGTGCCGGCTGAGCGGCTGTGGATTAACCCAGACTGTGGTCTTAAGACCCGCGGCTACGCCGAGACGGAAGCGGCTTTGCGCAATCTCGTCTTGGCACGCGAGGAAGTGCTGGCCTCCGCGCTAGAACCCCAATTGGTCTAGGCCAGAAATATCGCCCGAGCCGTCGCGACGCAGGTGCACCGCTTGCAGCCCGGCGGCGCGGGCGCCCTCGACGTCGTTAGCCAGCGAGTCACCCACCATCAGCGTTTCTGCGGGAGTAGAACCCACCACCTGGCAGCCAGCCAGGTAGGCGGTGGCCTGCGGTTTAGGGATTCCCAGATCCACCGTGGCGATGAGACGCACCTCTGGCAGATCTAACTTGCCGGTCCGCAGCTTTGCCTCCTGCATCTCGCGGGCGCCGTTGGTGAGGACGCCAACGCGAAGACCTGCTTGCAGGGCTCGCTGCAGGGCGGGCAGGGCGTCGGCAAAAGCGCGCCAATTGCGCTGGTAGGCGGCAAGATAACCCGAATAGGCCTGCAATGCGTCGTGCTCCGAAAGGTCTTTTTCTAGAAACTCGCGGCAGCGGGCGATGCGCTGGCCATGATGGGTGACCTCGCCGCGCTCATAGGCGGCGAACCAC
The DNA here is from genome assembly GCF_001807365.1 of Corynebacterium sp. HMSC06G04. NCBI lineage: Bacteria > Bacillati > Actinomycetota > Actinomycetes > Mycobacteriales > Corynebacteriaceae > Corynebacterium > Corynebacterium sp. HMSC06G04. Next base: position 118,710 of record NZ_KV788599.1, read on the forward strand.
TTGCGCTCGATGGCGGCAAAGCGTTCATGTTGGCCAGTGGGAAGCCCTAGCTCGCGGCACCATTCGTCGAGACCTTCGCGCATAGCGGAGGTATGGTCCATCAAAGTGTCATCGAGGTCGAAGAGCACGGCGCGAATCATGGACTTAAGCATAGTGATCGCTTAGGGCGTTATGTCATTTGCGGCGCGCGAGCCAGAAATTCCATACAATGGTCGGCATGACTCAGAAGACCGCAACTGCAACGATGCACACCAATCACGGTGATATCGTTATCGACCTGTTCGGTAACCATGCACCGGTAACCGTGGAGAACTTCATCGGCCTGGCAAAGGGCGAGAAGGACTACTCCACCCAGAACGCAAAGGGCGAGCAGTCCGGACCGTTCTACGATGGCGCAATTTTCCACCGCATCATTGATAACTTCATGATCCAGGGTGGCGATCCAACCGGCACCGGCCGTGGCGGCCCTGGCTACCAGTTCCAGGATGAGTTCCACCCAGAGCTGCAGTTCGACCGTCCATTCCTGCTGGCTATGGCAAATGCTGGCCCAGGCACCAACGGCTCCCAGTTCTTCATCACCGTGGCTGCGACCCCGCACCTGAACAACCACCACACCATCTTTGGTGAGGTCACCGACCCGGCATCCCAGGAAGTCGTGTCCAAGATCGCCAAGGTTGATACGGACCGCATGGACCGCCCACGTGAGGACGTCATCATCGAGTCCATCGAGATCGCCTAAGAGCTCTTAACAACTGAGCCCACCACCACTTATTAAAAGTGGCGGTGGGCTCATTGAAGTTTTTGGGAAAATATGGAAAAGACATTGCGCAACTACCCAAAACCAGCGCCGGTCACCGCCGGGGTCATCGCCCTGTGCACGCTGGTTTGGACAGTTACCGCCATCCAGTCGCATTCGCTTACTGCGTCCTACTACGGCTCTTCGCTGGCCTATGACTGGACGCTGTGGGGCCCGGACTTTGAGGCTGCGCCGTTGACGGCGCTAAGTGCCGGGTTTATGCATATCGATCTCGGACACCTAGCGGTGAACATGTTTCTGCTTTTGCTCGTAGGCCGCGAAATCGAACAGGCCTTAGGCGGAGTGTTGTATGCCTGTGTATATCTGCTCTCTTTGCTGGGCGCCTCAGCGGCCGTGCTGGGGATGGATTATCAAACACCGACGGTGGGGGCCTCGGGAGCTATATATGCACTGCTGGCTTTGCTGGTAGGGCTCTACAACTCTCGCGGTATGGATCTGCGGGCACCCATTGTTCTTGTAGCGGCCAACGTGGCTTACACGTTTTTGATGCCCGGCGTATCCCTATGGGGTCATTTGGGCGGTTTGTTCACAGGCGTGATTCTCGCATTTTTTGTTTTTAACAGCCGTCGGGGAGTGCGATGGACGGGAATTTTCACGGTTTTCTTGGCTTTAAGTTTCTTTTTAGGCCTTCAAGCAGGGTTTTGGGGATAACTCCGGCGAGTTATTCACCAAAACGCTTGTGCGAAAGAATTCCACAGTAGTTATCCACAATGTGGATAACTACATTTTTGTAATTTCTCGAACGCATGGCCGGAGTTTTGCCTGATCACGCAGGCAAGAAGACTTACATCCTTGTAATTTAGCCCTTGTGGAAGTGGGTGAAAACAGTTATCCACAGGCTGTGGAAGAAAGCTGGGGAATTTGATTTTCACAGAGTTATCCCCAGCCTGTGGATAACTTTCCTCCCATCTTGTTGGCAACTCGGGAAGGGGGCAGAAGCGGGTGTGTACGAAAGGACAATTTTGGCTGCGCGCGGAGTCAAAAATAGCTGGGAAAATTCTGGAAAATGCAAGCTCAAGTGGCAATTATCCGAAAGTATCTGAGGTATTGAAGGATGCGATGGTGGCCGATTAGCGTCATGTGAGTAGTTCACAGCGCGTGGAGGGAGAGACCGCGCCGCTGTGAACCTCAAACTTCAAAAAATAGTGAATAAAAGGAAACGTAGCGATGCGCATTCCCCGCCTCCATCTCAGCTACTACGTAGCAGCCGCCGCACTGTCTGCGGCAAGCCTCGTTGCCCCTGCTGCGGCACACGCAGAGATCCCCGCCATGCCACAGGGCTATCCGATTGAGAATCTCTACAAGGAGTGCAGCCCAGCAGAAGCTACTGCAGCGGGTTATCCGGATTGGCACTTTGGTGAAACTGGCCGCCGTTACCTTTCGGATGGCACCATCCAGTTCACCAACACCACCAAGCAGACGGTTCCGTACACCGCCACCGTCGAATCCGGTACTAATCACGAGATCGAAGCAAACTCTGCCGCCAAGTGGCCTTCCAACTGGAACACCACCGCAAAGGCAGACATCGGTCTGACTCTGTCCAACGGCTGGATAGAGGGGGAAACCATCGGGCCGATCAAGCTTGCGCCTGGCGATTCCTTCCGCGTGGAATACGGCACCGTGGAAAAAGACTTCATTTCCATGTTTGTGGACTGCAAGGATGGCATCTATACCAATATCCAGGGTGCAAATGTCATCCGTGGTACCGCACCGGCCGAGCGTTATGCCTGGGCAACCGTAATCCACGCCGACGGTACCGTTGATGACCAAGCGCTTGAGATTCCTTCCCGCGCGCCGGGTGCGAACAGCAAGGTTGTTGACGGTGGCTACAATGCCGTCTCCGGCCCAAGCCTGGAGAAGATTGCCGATGAAAAGCAGGACTATGTGGTCAACCCTACGACCGACCTGCAGCGCGAGAATTGGCCGAGCGAAGGCGAAGAGTGCACCGCTGGCGATATGCAGTGGTACCCGAACACCATTGAGGGCGTAGCTCCTACTTTCCGAAAGCCGGGCTTTTCCCAGGACTTCATGAACTGGACTGAGGCTGATTACACCTATCGTGGCATCACCGACCACCTGGTGGGCGCGCAGTACAACGGCCAGATGAACTGGCTGGGCAATAAAGGCCGCCTGCCGGAGGGCTGGCTCGGCTCCATCGGTGCCGCACAGCGTGCCTACATGCCGGTGGGTACCGCGCTGGCGCCGCTCGACCTTAAGCCAGGTGAGCGCGCGCGCATCGAATACGGCACCACCATGATGCGCGTGAACTACAGCGAGCTGCACTGTGGCCGCGATGGTAAATACAGCCTCGTTCACGACTTCAAGCAGGCCTCCGCGCCGGCCGGATTCTGGGCGGAGGCCACCGTCACTGGCAAGGATGGCTCGACCCGCAAGGTTGACGTCACCCCAGATGAGTGGCGTGACCTACCAGTTGCGACCCAGACCGCTTATTAACACCACGACACCGCCTACCAACCCCACTTTCTTTCTCACTAAATAGGAGTACATCATGCGCTTTAACCGCACTCTCGCCCTGGCAGCATCCGCAATTGCTGCAACTTCCATCGCCGCTGCACCAGCAATGGCACTGCCTGCCGTTAACCACGGCGCTGCTAACCCGACCACCATCGGTGAAAAGTGCGTCAACCCGGGCGATACCGGCCAGACCGTTGAGATTGTCCGCACCTACTTTGATGGTTCCGCAGGCACCTGGACTGTCTCCAACTACAATGCTGAGCCGCTGCCATTGACCCGCGCCATCAAGGAGACCAAGACCAAGACCTGGAACGTTTCCGTAGGCGTTGACTTCGACATCCTGAAGCTGGTCAACATCAAGTTTAACGCTGGCTACACCGATTCCCAGACCTACGAAGTAGGCGAGACCGTCGGTCCGTACAACGTTGCACCTGGCAAGACCGCCGTCATGCGCGCGGGCTGGGTTGTCTCCGACTTTGAAGGCGAGAAGACCGTGTGCGGCCAAGACGGAACCTGGCAGGGCACCGGCGAGACCTTCACCGCGTCTCTGCCAGCAGAGCGCCACGTTGAGGTTTCTACTCGCGACAACATGAAGTTCAACTAGGGGAGGCAACTGTGCGCAAGTTTGCACGCATCGCCGCAGCATTGCTGGTGGCAGTAAGTGCGGCCACTCCGGCTGCGCAGGCTGTCGACGGCGCGGCTTCCTACCGCCTGCCGCAGCGCTGGAACGATGACTACAAGCCGGGCACGCACTGTGCAACACCGGGCGCACAGGGCACCTATGTCACGGCGGAGCGCATGTGGTTTAAGCAGACTGACGCTGCCAGCGTGGCTAATCGCAACGACTACACTGTTCCAGTTAGCCACACCGTGACTGATAAGCGTACGCAGACCACTGAGGTCAGCGTTTCGGTGAAGCCAATCGGCGACATTGAAAAGTACATGTCGAACGCATTTGGCTTTAACTTCGTCCACCAGATCCATTGGAGCCTCGGGCAAAAGATTGGCCCCTACGATTTGGAAGCTAATCAGCAAGGCAAGCTCGTGTGGGGCTTTATGATGCTCGACGCGGATTCGCAGGATGTGCGTTGTTCCGAGGATCAGCAGTGGGTAGAAAAGGGCGCGCCGTACTTTGTCAGCGCACCGTACTCACGCTATTCGGAGCTACGCATTGACGACGCCCCGGTGTATTAAGACGTGTTCTAGCCTCAGTGCCTAGCTACCTGCCCCGCCTAAAATCTTGGTTACAAGATTTAGGCGGGTGCTTGCGTTAAAGGTGACGATGAGGCTGGAGACGTGCTTTTTCACCGAAGATTCTGAGATTTCCAGCGCTGCTGCGATCTCGGAATTCGAATTGCCCTGTAGCAGCAGTTTGAGCACATTGATCTCGTTAGTGCTGAGGTGATGCGTCTCGATGGCGGTGGCGACCGGATCCTTGCGGGGTGCATCCCCGATGTATCCCACCAGGCGGTGCATCGCTACTGGCGCTACAACGGTGCCACCGTGGATTGCCTCCCGGACAGCATCGATGATGGATTGCGGCCTTTGGTTTTTCAGAATGTAGCCAGCCCCGCCCTCTTGCAGAATCTTGAGCATGGTGTCATCCGAATCAAAGGATGTCACCGCCAAGAAAACTGGCGGGTAGGGCCTTTCCTTGATTTTGCGCAGCAAAGTGATGCCGTCCATCGTGGGCATATGAATATCTGCCAAGACGATGTCGGCATCAACGTTGTCCAGCATCGAGAGGCATTCTGCGCCATTAGCTGCCTCAGCTACCACCTCGATGTCATCGGTGGTTTCGAAATAAAGTCGTAGCGATGAGCGGACCAGCGGGTCATCATCAACGAGAAAGACTCTTATGGACATCGAGGCTTAGTGGCGGTATTTTGCGCACCACCAGCGCTGCGGGCTGGTGGAGCAACGCAAAGCGTTTGCAAAGTCTTCCGCCTGAGAGGTGTAGTAGGTAAATCCGCCGGTGTAGGCGGTCTCAGTCTGAGTAGCAGACTCAGCGGCACTGGAAGAACCGAAGGAAGAAGCAGCGCTAGCAAATGGGGTGCTGGTAAGGCACAGTACGGCGCCGGCAGCGGCTGCAGCAGAACGAAAACGCATGTGGATACTCCTATTGGGGAGAGAAATAAAGACGATAGGCCTTAGCCTACTACAAGGTAAGTTTATCTGCGCACCATGTTGGAAATTGGGATATAAAGCGCACTTACCCACTTACCATTGTGGGGGCCGCTGCTGAAAGTGCCGTTTGCTGCAGCAACTCTTTTTTCGATTTCTGAAAGACCCAGTCTAGTCGTCATATGTTGATCTGCCTGGGCTTCAGCGATGAGTGAATGGACTTCTATATCGAGACCGCGGTAATTGCGTCGTAGTCGGATGGTGATTTCGGAACCTGCTTCGGCATATTTGATCAAGTTGGCGCTAAGTTCTGAAAAGACCAAATGCAGATCGTTGGGCAAAGCCATGGAACGCGCCAATTTCCCGAGCTTTCCTTTCACAGTGCATTCGAAACCATGGCTTCTCAGGAAGCTCTGCATCTCTTCCAGTTCTTCTGCGATGGTCGAGCGTGCTTTCTTTAACGTTGGAAGGTCCTCGTTTTTCATAAGGCGCAGCAGATCGCGGACCTCACCCATTGCCTTGCGTGCGTCATCCGCGATGGCTGTGGAGTTCTCAGCCACCTTCGGGTTGGTTTCTAGAAGGCCGAGTGTTTCTGAGCGCATGACCACCGAGGTTAACGTCGTTGCCACGGAATCATGCAGCGTGGTCATCAGCGCGTGTCGGTATTCCTGGTTCCTCTGCTCAGCGGCGAGCCTGCGTTGGCGCGCCTTTTTTAGCCAAACGCCGAAAATGATACCCAGCAAATTGATCGCGGACACCAGAACAAAGCTAAAGAGGTCGAGCGAGGTGCAGATGCCCTGTGCAGGATCGATAATGGAAAGAAGTACCAGCACCAGTCCTGGGATAACGGCGTGAGTCCATGGACGTCGGTAGGAAATTAGCCCAACGATGACTGCGCTCCATGCGACCAATAAGAACGAGCGCCATTCAGTATGCCATGTGCAAATACCAAAAAGCGCGCTATAAGCCGCAGCCGCCCACAGCGGGTGGTTCATACCGAGCGGGGTAAGTGCCACACCAAGGACGGCGAGCAACAGCGCACCGGGGGAGAGGAATAGTGGATCGATGGCCACGGTCAGCATCACGGCGATGATGAAGCCGACGCCGGCGAAGCTATAGAACCTCGTAGAGCTCATGGCAGGGTGATGAAGTTTAGCGCCAGCCCATCGTCATGAGCAGGCCGATGATGGCTAGGCCGAAACCGATGCCGTAATTCAATGGGCCCAGTTCCTGCATGAATGGGATGGACTCGCCGGCCAAGTAGTTGACCACGAGCCACAGCAGGCCGATGATCATCAGGCCCAGCATGATGGCGATGTACCACTTTGGCGTGCCCTCGGAATTGATCTTGACCGGAGTGCGGTTGGCCGCAGAGCTAGAGGACTGCGGAACGCCCGAGCTCTGGGTGATCTTTGACTTTGGCATTGCTAAACCTTCAACTTTTCTTTAGGCATTCTTTTTAACGGTTACTTTAGCAGGCGAAATTCGCCTGCTACTAGCGCGGGAGCAGCTCTGTGGCGGTGAACTCCCAGACGCGGAGCTCCACGGTTGCGTTCTTGCGAATGGCATCGCCCGCATTCACAGAAGCCCAGCCCACGCGGCCGTTATCCACCAGCGCACCGGTAGGAACAACGGGGCCGGTGCGCACGCTACCCTGCCAGCCGGCAGAGCGCAGCGCGGATTCAGCCTCAGAAGGCGTCTTGTGCAACAGGTTCGGTGCCGTGATGAGCATGCCATTGGAGACCTCAATCGTGACGGTCTCACCCTTGGCCAGCTTGCCGCCCTGGCTGCTGACGGATAGAACGCGGTCTGCCGGTTCCTGGGAGTCCACGACGTTGACGTTGACCTCAAAGCCCACCGACTCCAGCATGCTGACAGCGCGGTCTTGTGGCATACCGGTTACGTCAGGGACCTTCGCCTCCTCCTTGCCCTTGGACACGGTGACCTTGACCTTTGAGCCCTTAGACAGCTGCGAGCCGCCGGCGGGATTCTGAGAAATGATCTGGCCGGCAGGAGCATCGTCGTTTTTCTCTTCGACCTGCTCGTTGAGGGAAAGCCCGGCGTCGCTAAGCGCCTTGCCCGCCTCTTCCAAGGTCATACCGGAGAGATCCGGCACATCGGTGATCTCGTCACCGGAGGAAACAGTCAACGTAATCGAGGAACCCTTCTGCAGCTCCGAACCCGGCGCAGGGTTCACGCGGATTGCCTGGCCACGCTTAATATCCGGGTTAGCTTCTTCGTTGACGGTAACCAGCAGGCCCATCTTCTCGAGTTCGGCGACGACCTCGTTGCGTGGGCGCTTTTCTACCTCGGGAACAATGACCATGTTGGCGCGGGCGGTCGCCTCCTCTTGCTGCTGCTGAGCAGCACGGTCTTCTTCGCGCGAGGCATTCCAGAAGTCCCATGCAAAGTAGCCCATGATGGCAACCAACAGGCCCGCCAAGAAAAGCGCGAGCCACTTCAGGCCATTGCCGCCCTCCTCGTCCTCGTCAGGACGAGTGGATTGCACAGGAGCGCGATGTGCACCGGCCACTGGCGCCACCATCGAAGTCGCTTGCTCTTCCTCGTTGACGTGGCCGCGCGCAGCTTCAGTGAGCTGGCCATTGGCCATGCGCTGCAGGTCTTCGCTCATCTCCCAGGCGGATTGATAGCGGTCAGCTGGATGCTTGGCCATAGCGGTGAGGATGACCGCGTCGATGTTGAGGCGCTGGGTATTAGTCAGGTGCGTCGTATCGATGTACTGCGAAGGCGGAACCGGCTCTTCTTGAACATGCTGGTACGCCACCGCGAACGGGGTCTCGCCCTCGAAAGGGGTGCGGCCGGTGACGGCCTCGTACATCACGCAGCCCAATGCGTAGACATCGGAGCGTGCATCCGCTGGGTTTCCACGGGCCTGCTCAGGAGACAGGTACTGAGCGGTGCCGATGACCGCAGAGGTCTGTGTCATGGCGGAGGTTGAATCATCGAGCGCACGCGCGATGCCGAAGTCCATCACCTTCACCTGGCCGGTGTTGGTGAGCATGATGTTGGCGGGCTTGATGTCGCGGTGGATGATGCCGGCCTCGTGGGAAGCCTGCAGTGCATTTGCCACGGGTGCCAGTAGCTGCGCTGCCTCCTGAGCTGGAAGTGGGCCGTCTTCACGAACAATATCGCGCAGGGTACGGCCGTTGACCAGCTCCATCACGATGTAGGGGATCGTAATGCCATCGACGGTCTTTTCACCGGTATCGAAAACAGAGACGATGTTGGGATGGTTCAGTTTGCCGGAGTTTTGAGCCTCGCGGCGGAAGCGCTCGCGGAAATTAATGTCACGCGCCATTTCGGGGCGCAGCATCTTGACAGCAACCGCGCGCCCCAGAACCGTGTCTTCGGCGTCATAAACCTCAGACATGCCGCCGGATCCGATGACCTGGCGAAGGTGGTAGCGGTCATTGACCATGTTCTAGGCACCATCCTGGGGTAGTAGATTTTCTAGGGGGTTATCAGGCTGCGAGTCTACTGCGGTTGGAGACGTTGGTGTTTCATTGACTTCGGTCTCCTGCTGGACAGTAGTAGGGATTTCCTGCTGCGTGGGGGTATGAACCGGCCGGGTCGGGGTGTTTTTCTCCTGCGTAGGTGTCTCCTCCTCAACCGAGTGCGTGGTGGTGACAGTGACCTGCTCAGGGGTATCTTCCGTGGTTTCTTCGGGGGTAACGACCTCGGTTGTTACGGGATCGCGGTACTCCGTAACCACGATGGATTCCGGCGGAGTGGTGGGCTCCGTAGACTCGCCTGCGCCTTTGAAGAAGTTTGCCGCGAAGAATCCCAATGCCGCCAAGGCGGCCAATGCGGCAGCAATAAGAAGGCCTATACCAAATCCAGAGCTCTTCTTTTTCTCCTTTGGCACGGGGTGTGGGGTGTCCTTGACTGGTGCGCGCTCCGGGGTGGCGGTCTTGGGGTTGGCCACGTTGGCGAGCATCTCCGTGGACGCGGAAGGGGAAGGCTCGGCCGCCATTGGTGCCAATGCCCCCGACTTAGGCTGTGGCGGGCGCTGGCCGTTGCGCACTGCGGCGACGGCGTTGGTGAACTCGTTGCCGTCCGCAAAACGGGTGGTGGGATCCTTGCGCAGAGAAATCCCGATGAGCTCACGAGCAGGGGCGCTAATCGACGTCGAGAGTGGCTCCGGCGCCTGGCTGATGTGCGCGAGCGCGACGGACACCGAGGAATCGCCGCTAAACGGGCGCTTGCCGGCGAGCATTTCGTAGCCTACGACGCCCAAGGAGTAGACATCGGAAGCCGGCGTGACATCGAGACCTTGTGCCTGCTCTGGGGAGACATACTGCGCAGTGCCGACCACCATGCCGGTGCGCGTGAGTGGCACCGCAGCTGCCGCCTTGGCGATGCCAAAGTCGGTGATCTTGACCTGCCCGTTCTGGGTGATCATGAGGTTGCCAGGCTTGATGTCGCGATGCACCAAACCCATGCGGTGGATCACGGCAAGGCCATGCGCTGCCTGCTCCATGACATCGAGCGCCAGGGTCTCCGGCAGGGCGCCCTCGCGGGCTAGAAGATCAGCGAGCGACTCGCCGCGGACGTACTCGAGCGCCATGAAGCAGAAGGTACGGCCGTTGTCCTCGAGCTCGCGGTAGTCATAGGTGGCCACCACGTTTTCAGAGGTAATCGACTCTGCCGACTGAGCCTCGTTGCGGAAACGGCTGAGGAACTCGGTGTTATCAGAAAACTCAGGGCGCAGTACCTTGATTGCTACCTCGCGGTCACCGTGGACGTCGTCAGCCAGCCACACCGTGGACATGCCGCCGTGGCCGATGATCCACTGCAGCTGGTAATCATCACCGATGAGGGCTTGGAGATGCTCTTTATTATCTGAGTTGCTCACTTTTACTGTCCTCCATATGCGCGCAGGATGGCGCGTCCGATAGGGGCAGAAACCTGGCCGCCGGTGGCAGACTCGCCGAGATTGCCACCGTCTTTGACTACGACGGCGACGGCAATGTCTCGGTCCGGATCGAACGCGACGTACCACACGTGCGGGGCAAGGCCATCGCCGTGCTCTGCGGTGCCGGTCTTGGAAGCAAAGGAGTTGCCATCGTAGCCGAAGGTCGAGTGCTCCGAGCCGTACATCAATTCCTTGATCGTGTTCGCAACATCCTCCGTTACCGCTTGCTCGGCTTGGCGAGGTTTGGTCGCGCGGATCTCATTCATCTGCGCATCAGTGATGCGGTTGATGAGGTAGGGCTCCATGCGCTTGCCCTTGTTGGCAACGGTGCCAGCCATAATGGCCGCCTGCAGTGCAGACATGGTCACGTCTCGCTGACCAATCGCGGACTGGGCAACCTGCGCGCCGTCGGCAAGCTCGCCCAAATTGCCGGCAGCACTGTTAACTCCGAGATCATATTTTTCGCCCACGCCGAAAGCCTCCGCGTACTTGCGCAGCTCATCAGCGCCGATGGACTCGGACATCTCCACGAACGCGGTGTTGCAGGAAAGGGCGAAGGCAGTCTGCAAGGTAACGGACTGGGAGCCGCCGCACATCTGGTTGCCGTAGTTAGTCAGCTCCGTCACGGAGTCCGGCAGCACGATGGAATTAGCACCCGTCAGCGAGGAGTCGGGGTTGAAACCATTGTTGAGGCCGGCGGCCGTGGTGATGATCTTGAAGATGGAACCAGGAGGCAGGGTTTCCTGCGTGGCGTGGTTGAGCAGCGGGGTGCCCTTCTGCTCTTGCAGCGCGCTCCAGGTTTCGTCGGCGTTTTCACCGAGGAGATCATTGGTGTTGTAGCTCGGCGAGGAAGCCATGGCCAGGATCTTGCCAGAGGAAGGCTGGATGGCCACCGCCGCGCCGTTGTAACCCGGGCCAACCAGCTGATCATAGGCGGCCTGCTGCAGCGCAGGATCGATGGTGACCTCGACGTTGGCACCTACCTTTTCCTTGCCGGAAATGGTGTCAAGCCAGTTCTGGGTGAGGAGGGAATCGTCGGTGCCGTTGAGGATCTCATTCTGGGAAGCCTCCAACTGGGAAGCACCGAACTGGGTGGAAAGGTAGCCGGTGATGTTGGAAAAGGCCGGCGAGTCGGTGGGGTAGGAACGCGAGTACTTGCCCTCGGAATCCTCGGTGGACTTAGCCAGCACCGTATCGCCGGCGAAGATCTGGCCACGCGGGGTGGTCTGCATGGCGTAGAAACCGCGCATGTTCTTCGGGTTATGTGCGTACTTGTCCTCTGAAAATGCCTGCACCACGGTGAGGTTTACGAGCAACACTGCGGTCAAGAGGATGGCAAAGAGAGAGACGAGGCGGATCGACTTATTCATCGGGTTGCCTCCTGTACGGCGGGGAACATGGAAGTATCGGTAGGCGCATTGCTGCTGGTCTCACGCGCTGGGCGACGAGCCGCGTTAGAGATGCGCAGCAGGATTGCCAGAAGCATGTAGTTAGCCATCAGCGAGGAACCGCCAGCCGACATAAATGGGGTGGTCAGGCCGGTCATCGGCAGCATGGCGGAAATACCGCCAGTGACCACGAAGACCTGGACTGCCAGGGTCAGCGACAAACCGGATGCAACCAGCTTGCCGTAGGAATCACGGGACTTCAGCGCGGTATTGAAACCGCGAGAAGCCAGCATGCCAAACATGACCAGCACGGCGGCTAGGCCAATGAGGCCGAACTCCTCACCGATGCCGGCGAGGATGAAGTCGGAGTGCGCCACTGGGACGATCTCTGGGTGGCCTTGGCCCAAGCCGGTTCCGGAGATGCCGCCGGAGGACATGCCGAACAGTGCCTGGGAAAGCTGGTAACCGCCGTTGTCGTAGTTGCCCAGCGGGTCCAGGAAGTTGGAAAAGCGCGTTTGAATCTTCGAAGAGATCTGGTAGATGCCAAAACCACCAACGCCTACCAAGAGCAGGCCAATGAGCAGCCAGCTGACACGGCCAGTTGCCATAAACAGCATGCCGAGGACGGTGCTGAACAGCAGCAGCGCCGGGCCGAAGTCATTGGAGATGCCCATGATCACGATGGCGATTCCCCAAATCACCAGAATCGGCGCGAGGTCACGCAGACGCGGCAGGGAAAGGCCCAAGAAGCGGTAACCGGCAACGGTGAACAGTGAGCGCTTTTGGGTAAGCAACATGGCGAAGAACAAGATGAGCATGATCTTCGAGAACTCGCCAGGCTGGATAGAAAATGGACCCAGCCACAGCCAAATACGCGCCTCGACTCCCGGCGGCTGCGGCCACACCAGCGGCAGCGCCAGCAGGATGAGGCCGGCTGCGCCCAGGATGTAGGAGTAGCGGGTAAGGGAGCGGTGATCCCGCAATACAACCAGCACCAGCACGAAGAGGATAAGGCCGACGATCGTCCACATCACTTGCCGCCGCGCCAGGACACCATCATTGACGAGGTCGAGGCGCGCCAGCATGACCAGGCCGGTGCCGTTGAGCAGAGACACAATCGGCAGCATGAGCTGATCCGAATGCGGTGCCAAAAAGCACAGCACCAGGTGGGCGACGGTGAAGACGCCGATGAATCCACCGATGAGGTAGAGGACGTCCATGGTCAAGATGTTGCCCTGGGAAAGTTCCAGGCTGACGGTGGTGATGGCAAAGACCACGGCCGCCAGAATCAGCAGCCCGAGCTCAGTGCCGCGGGAAAAGATCTTCTTCACTTAGCTCACCTCCCGGCACGTGATTCCTGGTTTAGCGGTTTTCTTCTCTAGCTTCTCGTCCGTCTTCTTGCTCGGCGTGCTGATGCACGGCTTGAGTGCCTTGGAGGACAGGCTCGAAAGCTGGGTTTGTACCTCGGCATAGGAACCCGAAGGCAGGTTATCTACGGCCGCGCGCTCGGAATCTGGCAGGTCAGTGACCTTGAACGGGGCGAAATCCCCCTCACACGGAGTGGATCCGAGACGCAGCGTGTTTGCTTTATCGACGCACGCATTTTGGTATTTGTGGTGCAAAGAACGCCCAAAGACTGAGAAATCTACGCCTTGCTCGATGCTGAGTGCCCCTTCTTCGTCGGTGGCGACGTAGAAGTTGTTAGAAATCTCGTTCTTGGTCCAGAATCCGCCGCCGATGACGAGCGCGAGCACCACTACGAGGGCGCCGATTACCTTCCAACCAACTTTCTTCTTTGGACTGTGAGGTTCCTCGGTGTCGTCTTCCTCTTCTTGGGGCGCAGGCGACGCCTCCCGTGGCCTTGTTAGCGCAGCCGCGCGGCTGGCGGAGGAATCCGGGTGTGTCGGCTCAGGTACGACGCCTGCGATGGCGCCGACCTTGACCGGCGAGCTATCGCCTTTGCCCTCGACTACCTCGGCCAAGACGATGGTGACGTTGTCTGGGCCGCCGGAACGCAGGGCGAGATCGCGGAGGGTAACCGCGGCGTCGTCAAGCGTGCCTTGCGAAAGTGCCAGTTCGATGGTGGCTGCCGTAACCGGATCCGAAAGACCATCGGAGCACAGCAGCAGGCGGTCTCCGACCTTGGCATCCAACATAAACAAGGTGGGATCCACCGGGCGGCCGGTATAGGCCTTAAGAATCAGCGACTTCTGCGGATGGGAGGAAACGTCCTCGGGGTCGAGGCGACCCTCATCCACCAGAGACTGCACATACGTGTCATCGCGCGTTACCTGGGTCAGCTTGCCGTTGCGCAGGCGATAGCCGCGGGAGTCACCTACGTGGCATACGCCGAACTCGGTGCCGTTGAACATCATCGCGGTAAGCGTGGTGCCCATGCCCTCGGTCTCTGGATGCTGCTCGACGTGTGCGGAAATGGACGCGTTTGCATCTTCTGCCGCGGCGCCCAGCAGCGCGAGCATGTCATTGTCTTCGGGGTCTTGGTCGAGGTGCTCCAAGTGCTCAACCATGAGCTGGGAGGCCACCTCGCCGGCGGCGTGGCCGCCCATTCCGTCTGCCAATAACAAAAGATGGGGACCAGCGTGGGCGCTGTCCTCGTTGTTTTGGCGTACTAGACCGCGATCTGTGATCGCGGTGAATTTAAGGCTTAAAGTCATGCCATCAACCTCACGGTCGTGCGGCCAAGTTTGATGTCGGTGCCAACGCCAACTCGCTCCGGCTGATCGATGCGAACGCCACCCACGAAGGTGCCGTTGCGGGATTCCAGGTCTTCCACAAACCACTCGCTGCCGCGGCGGAACAGGCGCGCGTGATGACCGGAAGAAAAGTCATCGCCGGTGACAAAGTCACAGTCCTGCGCACGGCCCATGGTGCACTCTTCGAGCGTGCCGAGCTGCATGTGGGAGCCACGCAGGGGCCCGTCCACGATGTTGATCTGCTTGGGCGTTTCGCGACGCCGCGGAGTGGCCTTCGCCTGCGCCGAAGGCTGGTAGACGCCGGCAGCCTTATTGGCGTCCCGGCGCATTGCGTTCAAGGCCACCAAGATGAAAAGCCACAACAGCGCCAGAAGGCCGATGCGAAGAGCTAGCAAAACGACTGAATCCATGGTGACCTCCTTACTTTCTCGGCGGGGTTTAGTAGTTGTGGTTGTTCTCGGTGCCGGTGATGCGGACCTCGATGTGGGAATGTCCCATGGTGATGACGTCTCCGTCGGCCAGCAGCCAGTTTTCAATTGGCGTCTCGTTGACAGTGGTGCCGTTGGTGGACTGCAAATCTACCAAGACGGCATCCTGTCCGTTCCACGTAATCTCCGCGTGCTGGCGGGAAACGCCAGTGTCGGGCAGGCGAAGGTCAGCGTCGTTGCTGCGACCGATGATGTTGGAACCTTCCCGCACGTGGTACACGCGGGAGGAACCATCCTGCAGCATCAAGTTCACTGCGGGGCCCTGCGAGTGTGGCTGCTCTGGATTTTGATCCGGTGCCATAAAGGTGGTGGTTGCTGCCTCGTCTGCATTAAACGGGTTACTCATGTGGTCCTCCTGACCATCGTCTTCGTGGAAGATTGCGTCGAATCCGGTTTCCTCGGCGGGTTCGTGATCAATAAACGAAGACACTCGAAGCTGTCCTGTACGCAATCCTGATTCCTCCGCGATGCGTACGATGACCGGGCCGGCGAATGACCAGCCGTGGTTTCTAACAAAGCGGGTGAGTTGGTCGGCGAAATCTGCGGGCAGATCTGGGTCACGGGAGAGGTTTTCCAAGTCCTTGGAAGATACGCCTACTGTCATGACGTTGGGGCTGTAGAGGTTCTCGTCATCACCGCGTGCGAGATTGTCCTGCGCCTCCTGCTTGAGGAGCTCTTCAATCTCCGCGGGAACGACCTTGCCTCCGAAGACAAAGGCCATGCCATTGTCCAAGCCTCGTTGCATGGCGGAATCCAGCTTCGCGAGCTTTTCAAAAATTGCCACGTGCTGTCCTCCTTTTCTATGACAGGCTAATTATAGGGTGCCTACCCCTTCTAAACGTAGCCGCGCCGCCTAAAGTTCCGATGCTTTTAAGGGGCTTTTCCCCAGAAAACTTCGTGTTTGCCTGCGGATTTGTAGATTCTTAGCTACTGCGTGCTAATGTTAATTGGTCGCCAAGACATTTAGGTACCCAGCCCGGGTGGCGGAATTGGCAGACGCGCTGGCTTCAGGTGCCAGTGTCCTTATAGGACGTGCGGGTTCAAGTCCCGCCCCGGGCACGCTGAGCAGTTGTACAAACTGTGACACCGGAGGTAACAAACTCGAAAGGGTTCGTGACCTTCGGTTTCTTTCTTTTTCTGAACTTTAGTGGTCGAGGATTGTAAGCGTGGGGATTTACATCCTAGCTCCCGCTCTCGCCTTTCGAGTTTTTATTTCGATGGTGCCAACAGAGGGTTAGGGGTCAAAAGGGTCTGTCCCTCAACCCTCAACAGAGTATTTTCCTACTAAACTCGGTTCTTTTAACCCTTAACCCAAGTAGCATGTTTGAACACATTGTGTATGGGTTGACGAAAGCACAGGTGAAGTGGCTATAAATAGAAAAGACGAAGCCTCCGAATTTTCGTATGAAGAATTGGCGCGATGGGCTGAATCAGAAGAGTTCTTTGACGCACTGAAGGCTTCCTCCAAGTTAACGAAATCGAACGAGACTGCGCTGCGCAAAGCACAAGATATACTCCGTAAGCAGCGTGGAGAATTGCGGTGAGAGTCCCTAGGTGCGGTGGTGACCTCCCAGGAACTCTTTTTCTAGTGGGGCAATAGCTCTTGGATTAGTGGTGAGTGTCTAGTGGCTTTAGCTGAGAACCGGAGGCCGCTAGCGGCACGCGGCTCATTTTCTTTGTGCTGAGAAGGGGCGGCTTCTTTGCCCTGTGGCTTTCACCATATGGGCTTAAACTCTGCCAGCGTGTTCTAACAGGTAGGTAGCATCTTGTGTTGTGAGTCCCCCTTCTCTAAGGAAGCCATAGAAAATGAAATTTACTTTTGAGGTCCCTGAACCGTTGCAGCGGTCTGTACCTGTTTCATACTATGAAAATCTTCTGTCTGATTACCGATACCTGGATATTTCTTATCTCGGGATAGGCAGCACGGGCCAAATTTTTGGCAAATGTGAGATCGGGGGAATCGACTACGACATTAAGGGCTTTGAAAACGACGGATTGATTACCTCAATAAAAATCTTAAACGCGCGGGAGACAGATAGCTTCCTTGATATCCCACTGTCATTGTCGAGTCGAAAGTTTGTAAAAGCCCTAAAAGATGTGGGGATTGAATTTGAACACGACCGTGACGGCATAACCATTCCGCACGACAATGGGACAATTGCTTTGTCATACCAATTCGGCAAAGTTGTGGCTATTTACTGGGGGTAGCTAGTCAATTTCAATCACGCGAATGCGCCGTGTGAATTGGCGATAGCCTGACCGAAGGCCTTGACGTACTAAACAACCGACGAAGAAGAAAGCGTATCGAGACAATGAATCTTGAACGTACCTGTCCCTTGCCCGTAAAACCCGGTATGACGGTGAACCAAGCCACTAAAGCATGCTACGACTCTGAGCTGACTGCCGATACGTATGAGGAACAGTTTGAAGGCTGGGTCGATATCGAAACACTAGAGCCTGGTGATCCTGGCCGCAAGATTGTGTGCTGTGTGGAGGACGGTAAGTGCGTCACCGTTGAAATGAAGTACATGGAGGTGCCAATCACGGATACTTTCTATGGTGTTGACCTTAATCGTCGCCCCGCTGAGACCGCGCAGGAGAGCACTGAACGAGTCGCAAAAGAGCTACAACGCCAAGGAATCCGCACCGAGATAAATGATTTCCTCATCTTATTGCCTGACCAATTAGTCGCACTCGAAGTCGACGAAGGCGTTGCGTGGTTTGATCCTGAATATTGGAGTCTTGAGGACTTTCTTGAAACGTCGTTCCTTGCCTAGTGAAAAGTAATCCTTAGGTGTTAGCGAACGAAGCGGCAGCGGCATACTTTAACGGCAAGTAGTTAGAACGCACACCAACTTTGATGACGGTTCCAGTTTCCCGCTTTGTACTGCGGTATATGGCTAAGGTCGTTGTGCTCGTAATGCGGGCAAGGATCTGAACCTTGTTAGGTAGCCCATACCATCCAGCCCAGGTCAAGAGGAAATAAAAGCTACTACGAACAGTTTAGACGCGATTCTGACTACTTTTCTGACTCAGAAACGCGGTAAAAGGCACTAAAGACAACAAGCCGTGGACGACCCGATCTTAGTATTGTCCACGAGGATGGTGTGTCAATTAAAATTGAGTTCGACCGGCCACCTGCGTCTAGGGCGCCGCACCATGCACAGCAGCAGTTGGATACGAATCCGGATGCGGTTTTTAGGCTGCTTACACTAGACAAGCTTGATGAGTCCTCTGAACTTTGGAAAGTCATCAAAGCTAATCGAGACGGAGTAGACAACTATGTCGCTTCGCTCAGGGAAGGGATTTAAAGATGAGTGTGTACCTGCGGCGAGATATTGATTATCTGTTAGCCCCGTATTCTTATGATCAGTTATTTTTGAAGCTGCCTTTTGATTATGCGGTTGAGGCTGCCGCACGGTCACGTGTTTTCCACACGCCTTTAGAAACAGCTAATAGTTACTGGTCGCAGCAGTATGTGGACATTGATACTACCGTCGATGATCTTCCTCATGCGCTGCGTCTTGGGGTGCACGATCCGCAGTTTCCTCGTCGTTGGGCAGCAGTTTTGGAAACCACGAATCCTGATTGGGTGTGGTTTATCTGCGATGACTCGAGCAACAATTACGATTTTTTCGCAACCGTTAGGTATAATGGTTCTATTCCTTTTGTTCCCGGTATGACACAGCTACGTATCGTGGATGAGCCAGATGAACGCAAAATCGTCAAAGGGTGGAATTACCGCTCAGGCAGCAAGTCCCTCATCATCGGCACCTACGATATGGATGCCGCTATCGGCAAACGCGCCCCTGCCGCTGAAATCCGAGGATACGACACTTTTATTGTAGGTATTGGGGAAGGAGAAACCCGGTTCCAGGCTTTTACCGACTGGCCTGACGGCGAAGACTTCGCCTTTCCCGGACTGGAAAGACTCAAAACCAAAAAGGGTCCACTACGCAAGCGGTTTACTACCGATGATCTCTTCGAGTGTGCACAGCTTTTTGGGCTCGATCCCTTCAACAGACAGTTCCTCACCGGGCGTGCAACACTTATCAATAGTGGATACCCTTTGCCTAAAAAGTACGGGCCATGCGCTTTATTTGAACGTCGTGAACACACCTGGGTCCGCGAACACGAAGGGAACTAAAGACAATGACGAAGTATTTCTACACCCATTCCATAGCACCGGTATCCCATGCTGTGGCGCTTCTTCGGTTTCCACTATCTACCGTGGTTGAAGAATTTCAGCAGTGGGCATCAGGAATAGAAAGTCGGTATACAAAGTGCCGTTTCGGCGTAGTTGGTAGGGGCAATCCG
>NZ_KV788600.1:0-47018 GCF_001807365.1 Corynebacterium sp. HMSC06G04
CGGATTGCCCCTACCAACTACGCCGAAACGGCAGCTTATGTCCAAGTCCAAGAAAACTCCGCATGCCGCTACCCCAGCTTTAAAGATCTTGGAAGAAGCGGGCATCCCACATGAGGTGGCAATCTTCGAGGGCGGTACGGATCATTTCGGCGACACTGCCGCAGCGGAACTAGGCATCGATGCTGATCGCATATTCAAGACTCTGGTGGTCGATCTCACCGCGGGCAAAGGCGCCAAGCGGGAATTAGCGGTGTGCGTGCTGCCAGTCTCACACAAGCTCAGCCTAAAGAAGGCGGCCGCGGCATTCGGTGCGGCGAAGGCGACGATGGCCGATCCACAAGATGCCTCGAAATCCTCCGGCTATATTCCAGGCGGAATCTCTCCGCTAGGCCAAAAGCACGTTCTTCCCACCGCAATTGATGAAACGGCTGTCCTCTTCGACACCATCTTTTTCTCCGGCGGGCGCCGTGGCCTCGACATCGAAATGAATGCGGAGGACTTAGCCACGGTTCTCGATTTCACTTTCACCGACCTGGTAGCGCAGTAGTTGGCGCAGCAATCGTTCTAGAACAGCCCTTCCGGGGATTGTTCTGCAATAAGCTCGGCATAGTCGTTACGCACGTTGCCCACGGCTGGATCTGCGGGCCGCGCCTGAAAACCGGTGACGGTGCTTGGCTCGAGCAAAGGCTCGCCTGCCAGCCATGGCCCGATTTCCTCTTGCCGCAGGAACTTAGGCAGGCGGCCGTGCAGCCACGCCATTTCTTCGGTGGCTTCGGTGGTAATCATCGTGGCTGAAAGCCTGTCCTGCCCGGTGGACCATAGCCCGGCAGCAAAGAGCATGCCCTCTGGGCCGGTGACGTAATAGGGCGTCTTTTTGCCGTTGATCTTGGTTCCACCGCCAGGGCTTGGTACGTCAGCTTTCCATTCGTAGTAGCCGTCCAACGGAATGACGCAGCGATTGCGTGCGAAAGCCTCGCGGAACGAAGGCTTATTCGCCACGGTTTCGGCACGCGCATTAAAAAGCGGCGGACCGTTTAGGTCCTTCTTCCAATGCGGGATAAGACCCCAGCGTGCTGGCTCCACACGCGCTACGGATTCCTGTACGCGCACCACGGCAATCGGCTGCGTCGGGGCGATGTTATAACGCGCCGGCGGCAGCCCTTGTGGGGCGTGGACCTCTTCAATACCTGGCCAGTTGCCAACCGCGGCGAGTAAAGACTCGCTGAACAAAACAAATCTTCCGCACATGAACTTATATTATGGACTACATGTCTTTGTATTGGTCAGCCCCGCGTGCCACCGGCCCACTGGATTGGGAACAATCCATTCCGGGGTCGAAGTCGATCACTAACCGCGCCTATATTCTGGCAGCGTTGGCTGACTCTCCATCTATCCTGCGCAATCCGTTGCAGTCACGCGATACGCGTCTTATGGAGGCAGCGCTTGAGTCCATGGGCGTTGCCTTCCGCCACGAAGGCAACGACGTCCACGTCAAGCCGGGCCCGCTGCACGGCGCCACCATCGAGTGCGGTCTCGCAGGAACGGTCATGCGCTTTGTCCCACCCGTTGCAGCACTAGCCAATGGCCCTGTCCGCATCGACGGTGACCCGCAAGCACGCAAGCGCCCAATGGGCACGATGCTTTCCGCACTGCGCAGCCTTGGCGTTGAGGTCGAGGGCGAGGGCCTGCCCTTTGCTATCTCGTCCACGTCAGTTCCAGTAGGCGGCGCAGTGACTATCGACGCCTCCGGTTCCTCCCAGTTCGTCTCCGGACTCTTGCTTTCGGGCGCGCGCTTTGGGGAAGGCATCACCGTCACTCACGAAGGCGGCCCGCTTCCTTCCCTGCCGCATATCGAGATGACCTGTGCGATGCTGCGCCAAGCCGGTGTCGAAGTCGAAGAAAGTAAAAATACCTGGCGCGTTAGCCCCGGCCCCATCGCCGGCGGGGAATGGAACATCGAGCCTGATCTCTCCAACGCCACTCCGTTCATGGCCGCAGCGGCGGTTGCTGGCGGCCGCGTAACCATCCCGCAGTGGCCACAGCACACGACCCAGCCGGGCGCTGAGATGTGCGAGATCCTGCAAGCCATGGGCGCCCACGTGGAACAAACAGAAGATTCCGTCACCGTCATCGGTGCCGCGGACGGCAATCTGCATGGCATCGAAAAGCACATGGGCGATATCGGCGAGCTCACGCCTACCGTCGCTGCCCTGTGTGCGCTTGCTTCCTCGCCCTCGCGTCTTAACGGAATCGCTCACCTGCGCGGCCACGAAACAGACCGTCTGACAGCGCTCGCAACCGAAATCAACGCCCTAGGTGGCAAGGTCACGGAGCTTTCCGACGGCCTCTATATCGAACCAGCGCAGCTCCACGGCGGGAAGTGGAATTCCTACGCGGACCACCGCATGGCAACCGCCGGCGCCATCATCGGGCTGCGCGTTAAAGGCGTGGAAGTAGAAGACATCAACACCACTGCGAAAACACTTCCTGGCTTTGCGGGAATGTGGGAAGAGATGCTGGAGGCCGCCCGTGGCTAGAAGTGCACGCTCATACGACGAATCCGACGTACGTATCCGCCCCGGTAAGGGCTCGCGTCCGCGTACCAAGGATCGCCCCAAGCACAAGGACGCCAAGTTCGGCATGGTGGTGACCAAAGACCGCGGCCGCTGGGGCGTGGCGCTCGACGAGGGGCCTCAGGTCGTCGCCATGCGTGCACGCGAGATGGGCCGCACCCCGGTCGAGGTCGGTGACCGAGTCGGCGTCGTCGGTGATACCAGTGGGCGCAAGGACACCCTCGCACGCATCGTCAAGCTTGCGGAGCGCACTTCTGTTTTGCGCCGCACTGCCGACGATACGGATCCTTATGAGCGCATCGTCGTCGCCAACGCCGACCGCATGCTCATCGTCACGGCAGTGGCGGATCCTCCCCCACGCTCCGGCTTTGTAGAGCGCGCACTCATCGCCGCCTTCGTCGGCAACGTGCACCCAGTGCTCTGTCTGACCAAGACCGATCTCACCGACCCCACACCTTTTGCTGCCGAATTCGCAGATCTTGACGTCACCGTAGTCGAAGCAGGCGTCGATGATTCCTTGGACCAAGTGCGTGATGTGATAAATGGCCACGTCACAGCCCTCATCGGGCACTCCGGCGTGGGTAAATCCACGCTCGTTAATCGCTTGGTTCCCGACGCTAAGCGCGAGACCGGTGAGGTCTCCGCCGTGGGCAAGGGACGCCATACCTCCACGCAATCCGTCGCTCTTCCGCTGCCAGAAGAGCTTTGTGCAGACGGCGGCTGGATTATCGATACCCCAGGCATCCGTTCCTTTGGCCTAGCGCATGTCGACGCCGATACAGTCCTCGGTGTCTTTGAAGATCTAGCCGCGGCAACAGAATATTGCCCGCGCGGCTGCACGCACGTCGGCCCCCCAGCCGATCCAGAATGCGGGCTGGATCTGAAAATTCCCGAAGGCTCAGCCTCCGCCCGCCGTCGTGACGCGGTGCGCAAGCTGCTCGAAGCGCTGCGCACCAACGTCGATTGGGAAAATTAGAGCAGCTCCACCAAGAAGGGCAGCTCAGATGGGTCGTAGAACGCCATAAAGTTATCCAGGGCGTCTCCTACGGCCAGCTCCGCGTCTTCGTCACCAAGATCGGCGTTATCGATGACCTCGATGGCCTTCGCGGTAGCTTCCTCAGACTCTTCCACGTCCACGTGGATAGCCTGCAGGTTTTCCTCCGTAATGACTGCAGGATTCAGCTTGACTACCGGATCACCCATGTCAGGCTGGGGAGTTAACACAGACTCGTCAACGTCCACCGAAATAACTACGCGACGATGCGGGAAATTCTCCTCGTCGCCAATGGCGAGCAGGCGAAGGGATGCCATCGAAGCCTCCAAGAATGCGGAGTAGGCAATCTCTTCTTCATCCCCCTCGGTGTAGAACTCGCGCAGCGCAGGGGTCACGGTAAAGCCCCAGCCGGAGCGTGCGGCCAACTGGCCGGTCTCCTTAAGCTCGCTGAGCATAGCGAAGGTCGCCGGCAGATAAACGCGCGCCTTAGCCACTTAGAACTCACCCTCGATGTCGAATACAGCCTGGACCTCGACGCTGGTGCGGTCGAAGACGGTATACAGCATGCCGAGCATTCCGAAATCAACGGCAGCACGCACGTTGAGAATAGAGTCATCGACCATGACGCAGTCATTGATCGGCAGCTCGATGGCATCCGCCGCAGCCTGGAAGGCAGCCAGCTCAGGCTTTTCTGCCCCAATTTCGCCGGAAAGGATGACCGCATCAACGATGCCGCGGTATTCCCACTCGCGGATATGCTCTGCGCCTGGGCCACCTGGATCATTAGACAGGATGGCGGTCGCTACGCCGTTAGCCTTGGCTGCAGCGAACAGGGAACGCCAGCGCTTGACGTCTTCCTCGGTGCCGTCCAAGACACCAACGAAATCTACGATAAGACCGCGCATTTAAACTTCCTTAATACTAAAAGAGCGGGTGTGCTTTTAACGGACGAAAGTATATCTAAAAATAAAAAATATCGCGCCCACCCCTTTCAGCATTCTCACAGGAGCCAGCGCTTTCCGACGCCACGTGGCACAATGGTGGGTGCGTTCGCCTCCTGTATGACCTGCAGGAAGGCTCACTTAAGTTGTATTCACCTATCCCTGGTTTTAGCCACCTCAAGCTCTATACCGCGCCCGATCGAGTGCGCTATGAGAGAAAGCCCACGGAAGAAGACCTTTCCGCCCGCAAGGAAATCCTCGACCTTGTCGTCTTCGCACTGGAGGTTACGGGCGGGCTGCGCCCACTGCATCATCTAGCGGGCAACAAGTACAACCGCGATATCAAAGTGCATTTGCGCGCTTGGGCGCTTAATCATCGGCCCCACGATAGGCCGCTGCGCGCACAGCTGCGAAGCCTGCACGCCCGCGCTAACGGTGAGTTCTTTGGCTCGGCCGATATTGGCGGCAAACGCCATGGTTTTACCGGGTCCTTCAAGCACAATCGGCTAGAAGAGTTCCGCTTGCTCTCCCTTGGCCACAACCTGAATATCTAGGCTCAAGGGGCAGGGCTCGCACCAAGTACTTAGGGCCAAATATTAAAGCGACCCCAGGCGCAGCAGGATGTCGGTCCAATCCACCGAGGTCCATGCGCCGACGCCGAGGCCAATCACAGAGGCGATGCCGCCAAAGAGCATGCCAATCTGGCCGAAGGCAGGGCGCTCTTCGGGGGTCTTACTGGGTTTTCCATCTGCAATGCGTTCTACGCATTCTGCGACCGTGAGGTTCTCGGTTTCGGCAGCAGAAAAGTAATCTTCCATGCCTGCAGCGACAACAGCCTCATGGCAGGAACGCGGTTCCTGTTCAACCTCGCCGTAGGCTTGCGCGGTTCCGCTCAGGAGCGTGGCAGACAAAAATGCCGAAAATCCCAGGCTGAGTGAACGACTGCGCACGGAGTTACCCTTCTTAGAAAAAGAAAATCTATTGTTGGCTTCCTTCTAGAGTATAGGAAACTGGCATAAAACTTAAAGCGCCTGACCAATTTCTTGGCCAGACGCTTCAAATGAGCTTATATCCGCTAAGCCTCGGTGGTTTCAGGGGAAGCTGCCTGGGCTTCCTGCTGCGCCTTGAACTGCTTGCGGAGCATGAACAGCTGGCGGACGGTCTCTTCCTTGACGCCCTCGTTCATGGCGTTGAACATCTCGCCGCCTTCCTTCTGGTACTCCACCAGCGGATCGCGCTGTGCCATCGCACGCAAGCCGATGCCTTCCTTCAGGTAGTCCATCTCGTAGAGGTGTTCACGCCACTTCTGGTCGATGATAGGCAGGATGACCATGCGTTCGGTGTTGCGCATCTGGGACTCGCCGCCGATAGCGCTAACGGACTCTTCGAGTTCGTCGTACTCGTGGTTAGCATCGCTTAGCAATGCATCGCGCAGCTGCTCTGCACTTAGCTCGCCGACAGAACCGTACTCGGTGCCCTCCACCAAGGACTCGTGGCTCATAGTCGGGCCATAGAGAGACTCCAAAGCATTCCACAGCTCGTCCAAGTCCCAGTCCTCGACGTAGCCGGTGGCAGTAGCGCCGGCAACATAAGCCGACACGGTGTCATCGATCATGTCGCGGATGTTGTCCTTGATGTCACCAGAGTCCAAGATGTCGTGGCGGGTAGCGTAGACAACCTTGCGCTGCTCGTTGAGCACTTCGTCATACTTCAGAACGTTTTTACGCATTTCGAAGTTCTGATTCTCCACCTGTGCCTGGGCGCCCTTGATGGAGTTGGACACCATCTTCGCCTCGATCGGGACATCGTCAGGCACGTTCAGGCGGTTCATCATGTTCTCCATGGACTGACCCACGAAGCGAACCATCAGCTCATCACGCATCGAAAGGTAGAAGCGGGTCTCACCTGGATCGCCCTGACGGCCGGAACGGCCACGCAGCTGATTGTCGATACGGCGAGATTCGTGGCGCTCGGTGCCCAGGACATAAAGGCCTCCTGCTTCACGGACCTCGTCACCCAGGCGCTTGGAACGCTCACGCTCCTCGTCAATCTCAGCGTCCCATGCCTCCTGGTAACGCTCTTCATCCTCGAAAGGATCGAGGCCGCGCTCACGCAGTTTCTCGTCCAGGATGACCTCGGGGTTGCCACCCAGCACGATATCGGTACCACGGCCTGCCATGTTGGTAGCAACGGTTACGGTGCCAGGGCGACCGGCGCGGGCGACAATCTGGCCCTCTTCCTCGTGGTGCTTCGCGTTCAGGACGGAGTGCTTGACGCCACGCTTGGTCAAAAGCTGGGACAGGTACTCGGAGCGCTCAACGGAGGTGGTACCAACCAGGACCGGCTGGCCGGCCTCGACGTGCTCAGCAATGTCATCGACGACTGCGGCGAACTTTGCTTCCTGCGTCTTGTAGATGCGGTCAGCCTGGTCAACACGCTGGTTCGGCTTGTTCGTCGGAATCGGCACAACATCGAGACCATAAATGGAATGCAGCTCGGCAGCCTCGGTCTCTGCGGTACCGGTCATGCCGGAAATCTTCTCGTACAGGCGGAAGTAGTTCTGCAGAGTAACGGTCGCCAGAGTCTGGTTCTCGTTCTTGATCTCCACGTTTTCCTTGGCCTCAATGGCCTGGTGCATGCCCTCGTTGTAGCGACGGCCTGCCAGCACGCGGCCGGTGAAAGAGTCAACGATCATGACCTCACCGTTACGCACGATGTAGTCCTTATCGCGCGCAAACAGTTCCTTCGCCTTCAGCGCGTTGTTCAGGTAAGACACGAGCTGCGAGTGCTCTGGGGCATAGAGGTTGTCGATGCCCAGCTGGTCTTCCACGAATTCCACGCCATCCTCAAGCACGCCGATGGTGCGCTTCTTGTGGTCTACCTCGTAGTGGATACCCTCGCGCATCTTCGGCGCAATCTGGGAGAAAACGTTGTAGAACTGGGAGGATCCGTCCACTGGGCCGGAGATGATAAGCGGGGTACGGGCTTCGTCGATAAGAATGGAGTCAACCTCATCGACGATGCAGAAGTTATGGCCGCGCTGGACGACGTCGTCAAGCGTGCGGACCATGTTATCGCGCAAATAGTCAAAGCCCAGCTCGTTGTTGGTGCCGTAGGTGATATCGCAGCCGTAGGCTTCCTTGCGCTGTGCAGGGCGCATCTCGGAAAGAATGACGCCAACGCTAAGGCCCAGCCAGCGGTGCACACGACCCATCATCTCGGCGTCACGCTTTGCCAAGTAATCGTTGACGGTAACGATGTGCACGCCCTTGCCCTCAAGCGCATTGAGGTAAGCCGGCAGCAGCGAGGTCAGGGTCTTGCCCTCACCGGTGCGCATCTCGGCAACGTTGCCGAAGTGCAGCGCCGCGCCACCCATGATCTGCACCTTGTAGTGCTTCTGATCGAGCACGCGCCAAGCGGCTTCACGGACGGTGGCAAAAGCCTCGAGAAGAATGTCATTCATCTCTTCGCCGGCCCCCAGGCGGTCCTTGAATTCCTGGGTCTTTGCCTTTAGTTCTGCATCAGATAGCGCAGCGTACTCCGCATCGAGAGCAATAACGTCATCAGCCATCTTTGCTAGGCGCTTGACGGTGCGTCCTTCGCCTGCGCGCAGCAGCTTGGAGAGTCCAAACACTTCTAGATAGTCCTTCTTGTCGCGACAAAATAGTTAACTTCTCGTCATTGTACCCACTGGGTAGTTAACGCTTGATTCCGACCACCTTATGAAACCCTGAACGTTTGCGGTGCGTCAGCAAAACTTTAGCCCCTCCTCCGCGGTGCATAGGCCCCGACAATCAGGGACTTAAGCGAACGCGGCGGAAGGGCTAAATCTTAAAAAGAGTTGGGTTTACTCCTCAGTTGCGTCCTCCGACAGGGAGATGATGCCGTAGTCGAAAGCATGACGACGGTAGACCACAGATGGCTTGTTGTTTTCTTCGTTAATGAAGAGATAGAAGTCGTGGCCCACGAGCTCCATCTCGCTCAAAGCATCATCGACGCTCATCGGGGTAGCCGGGTGCTCCTTGGAGCGGACGATCTGGCCGGGGCGAACGTCCTCGACGGTTTCTGCATAGGGATCGATGTAGCGCTCTTCCTTCGCGCGCTCGTGCTCTGCAGCAGCAACGATCTCAGCAGCCAGCTCGCCGGTACCCTTCTGCGCGCGGTGACCGGACTTCACGTTCTCACGGCGGACCTTGACCTTACGCAGGGAACGCTCCATCTTTGCCAAAGCGGTTTCCAACGCTGCGTAGAAGGAATCTTCCTTTGCTTCAGCGCGAGCGATGTGGCCCTTACCCGTTGCGGTGATCTGGATGCGATCAGACTCTGCTTCACGACGCGGGTTCGGCTCGTGCTGGAGCTCCACGTGGAAGAAAGTCAGAGTCGGGTCAAGGCGTTCAATCTTGGCCAGCTTTTCGGTGACGCGCTCTTGGAAGTGGTCTGGCACCTCGACGTTACGACCGGTGATGGTGACCTGAGCGTTGGTGGGCTGGGACATTGAATTGCCTCCCTTATCTCGTGGGGACTGAATGACTGCACATTCCGCAGGTGAAAGGCCCTTTCCGATGCGACTTTCCAAAATAGAAACCGGATGGTTTGGGACACTTTATCTGCTTCCCTGTGACACTCTTCATGGTAGCACTGGTCATAACCAAGGGGACCAATAGGGCCGGAATTACCCCTGCAACCAACCGAATCTAAGCTTCTGCCAGTACGATTGCCCCATCAGGGACTCCCCCGCTGCCCCGCAGACGGCTGGCGCTGGCCACCAAAGTTGCGCCGGTGGTTACCACGTCGTCGACAAGCAGCAATCGTCGTCCTACGATCCGGCTTGCAGCAGGCCTGACCTGCACCGCTGCGCGCATATTGTCCCAGCGTTGAGTTGCAGAAAGCTCGGATTGATCAGCCGCTGACTCCCGGACTTCCAATGCCTCGCATACGCTTACCCGCGGCAAGGTCTTGGCCACCTGCACGCAAATCTGCGCTACCGGGTCGCCACCGCGTGCCCGCGCCGAAGAACGCCGCGTAGGGGCTGGCACCAGCACTAATTCCTCCGGAATCTCGCCGCGCGCCCGCAAATGCTCAATGCCTGCGGCATATACTGCTGCCACATGGCTGCGCACTTTGCGGTTGCCCCGCTCCTTCATGGCCACGATGAGGTTTCGCCGCACGTCCGAATAGGGCCCGAGCGCCCATACCGGCATCCCCAATGGGACTGGCCTAGCAATCTGTTGCGGCAGCGCCCGCAAATGCAGCTGGCAACGCGCACATAGCTGTGCTGCAGCCTCTAGCTCTCCCCCGCATCCGGCACACTGATGCGGAACAACTATTTCGAACAAGGCCGCCGCACGCTGTGCCAAAACGCGCGAATCCCATTGCTTACCCACTGGTGCCACCTAACTTGTATAAGGCGCTTTTACTTGGCAACGATAGGTGAAGAACGCTGCCCCTGCAGGCCGGCAACCTCGCGCCAGAAAGTGTTGTCGGTGCTTTCGGCTGGCAGTTCCAGCAATGCGTGAGAGTCGGTGATGTAAAGCTTCGTTGGAGAAGCTGCAACTGCTACCACCGGTGCGGTCACGTTACCCGTTGCCAAAGTCGTTGCAGAAGAGCCATCCTGTTCGATGCGCCATACCGGGGAGTTCACGCTATCTGTGCCCACCATCAATCCGCCGTCGCTCATCCAATCCAGCGAAAGTGCGGTATTTTGAATCTCTTGGCTCACGCGATGCGCATTAACGATTGAGTACTTACGGTTTTTTCCGCGCACGACGACGCCGACGTAGACGTTGCCCTCAATAATCATCGCAACGCGTGCTCCGGTAGCTGAGAGGCGGATAACAGAAATCTCGCCCTGAATGCTATCCAGGCTAGAGGCATCAATTTCAGATTGATGTAGTTCGCCCTTCGCCGAGCGGGATACGCGAACAACTTTCTTGCCATCCACAACAGTCCAAACGCTCTGGCCATTTGCCTCAAAGGTCGGACGCGCCAGCGTCTTAGCCTTCAGGTCATCCTCCAGCTTTACGCCTAGCTCTCCCATGCTCAATTGATATTCATCGGAGGACTTCTTACGTATTGCGGCTACGATTCCTTCCTTGGAAATATCCGCAGACTGGACATCTGAGCCCCTGCCCAAAACGCTATTGGCTGGCTCCACCTGGTCACCTGCAACTTCAAACAAGGCTCCGTTGTTGACGGCGAAAAGCTGGGTGTCAGAGCTGACCAGATTTCCCGGGTTGAATTCGGCAAAATCGTCGACGGTCATCACGTCCAAGCCATCAACGAGAGGGCTGCCATCCGCCGTAGCTTTAACGGTGGTAGATACACCGGCGTTGTTTAACGTCCATGTCAGCGCCGCGGCAAAGCGGAAACGCTCGTCCTTGCTCATCGAGCTCAACCCGCCGAAGTTGTAAGTGCCGTTTTCATATCCCAAGAACGTCGCCGAAGTTGGCGTTAGATCTGTAGTCGCCGGACGCAGATCAGTATTGGGGCCTTCCAGCAACAAGGTGACAATTTCGCTGTCGATGGATTGCTGGCCGGTGTAGATCCAGCGCCTATCCGAAACGAGCGATTCGCCCGACTGTCCCAAGAAATAAAGCGAAATTGGCCGGTAATTATTACGCAAGTCATTGCGTTCAATGACCAACTTGGGCGGAAAATCTTGGATACGCCACTGCCCGTCCACCTTCTGCATTTGCACGGTGGCTGAATAATCGCGTCCACTCGGGGTATAAGCACCGTTAGGGCTCAAAGTACCGATATGTTTTCCACTGACTTCGAAGGTTTTATGGTCCAGGCCATTATCCGTGGTCAAGATGTCGATAGAGTCCACCACATCCACGGCTTCTTTCGGCGTCCATTGCTCTTGAGCGTCCGGTGTTAGGAAGTTGCGGGTGGATTGATAATCATTGGCCGGCTTTCCAGAGGCTTTGTAGAATTCACGCAGTACCAAGTCTGCATCCGCGCCCTGCTTCGGGGACATGATTTCCACTTGCGGATCGGCTTGCGGTGCAAAGGTGGCGATGACTTCGGGCGCAGTGTTATTCGGCAGCGTCGAGCAGCCGGCAGCCGAGAACAAGAAAAAGCCACTAAACAGCGCTAGACACTGCCGCGCCTGGTTTTTCCACTGCGTAGTCCTAGACGAGTTGGGACTATTCATCGCTGCTCCTTCTCGTCGTCTTGCACATCCTTATCCAGGTGCGCTACCTCGCTTTCGGCGACGCTACCAGAGCGATCACCGCTGGATTCAGGGCCAGGTTCCGGGGCGTCGTCAAGCACCGCGGACTCCAGCTCCACGAACTCACGCGCACGGCGCTCCGAAGGCCAGATGATGCCGACATCTTCTTGCTCCATTACCTCTGCCGTTTCCGGTTCCGGCTGCGGGGCATTGGGGACCTCAAGGGCAATCGGCTGCTCTTCGATGGCCGTGTTCGGCACGCGCGGCACGATGAGGCGGAAGCGCGAACCGACGCCGATATAACCGATGGCATCGAGCGTACCGCCGTGCAAGACCGCATCCTCGCGGGCGATGGCCAAGCCCAAACCGGTACCACCTGAATGGCGCTTACGCGAAGCATCTGCACGCCAGAAACGGTTGAATACGAGCTCTTCTTGACCGTCCTTCAGGCCCACGCCAGAGTCGGTCACCGCGATGCCCACCGCTTGATCATTTGCCTGCATATCGACGACCACGGGATTTCCCTCAGAGTGGTCGATAGCGTTGGCCAAAAGATTACGCAGAATACGCTCAATGCGGCGCGAATCCGCCTCGATAGTGACGGGCTCATCCGGCATATTAACCTGCACGTCGACGTTTAATTCCTCTGCCAGATGCTGAACCTGTGCCAGCGCAGAGTCAACACAGGAGCGGGCGTCGAATGAGGCCGTGGAAAGGTCAGCCACGCCCGCATCATGGCGCGAGATTTCCAGCAGGTCGGCGAGCAATTCCTCGAAGCGATCAAGCTCGCGAATCATCAGCGCAGATGCGCGGCGAGTATGCGGTTCAAGGGAATCCGGATCAGCAGCGATGAGGTCCGCCGCCATGCGTACCGTGGTCAACGGAGTGCGCAGCTCATGGGAGACGTCTGAAGTAAATTGGCGCTGGAGATCGCCATATTCCTCAAGCTGGTTGATCTGCTTTGAAAGCTTGTCGGCCATGTCGTTGAAAGAGCCCGCCAGACGGCCCATCTCATCATCAGAGTTGACCACCATTCGCTCGCGCAAGTGGCCTGCCGCGAGGCGTTGCGCAATGCGGGATGCGGAACGAATGGGAACGATGACCTGCTGCGTTGCCAGCCAAGCGATGCCGACCAGCAACACGACAACCACCACGCCGGCTGCCGAAAGCAAACCGCGCATGAGAGCCATTGTGGCTTCCTCAGACTCCATCGACAGCACCAGATAAACCTGGGCGTTTGGAATATCGGAATCGATAGGGGTGCCAATAATCAAGGCATTATAAGGATCGCCGCCGGGGTGATCCACGCTGGTGTATTGCTGCGCCACCTGGCCGTTAGACACCAAGTCCCGTAATTCATTGGGCAAGCGGAAGCCCTCAGGAGAGGTAGTAAGAGAGTTATCGTCGTTTTCTACGGCGATAACAGCTTCATAGGTTTCTTGGTGCTCGTTGTGATCAGCCGATAGCTGGCCGAGAGAAGAACGTGCGGAATTGATGCGCACCTGGTTCGAGTTGGCGCTGCCAGTAGCATCGATTTGCTGCTCCACGGTGGTGCGCGCGCGATCGAGCTCCTGGCGGGCTGCATCTTCTTTTTGACTGACCAAACGCTGCGTCAGCACCGAGACAAGCGCGTATGCCAACAAGAGCATGACCACCGTGGATGCCACGAGGATCATGCCGATGACCCTTGTCTGCAGCGATGTGCGCCACTTGTCTACAACGCCATCCTGCAGACGCTTAAACCAATCAAAAATAACTGCGGGTCCTCTTTATTCGCCGGTGCCAGTCTTGCCGGTCTTATAGCCAACGCCACGGACGGTCAGGACGATCTGCGGGTCTTCCGGATCGTGCTCGATCTTGGCGCGCAGACGCTGCACGTGCACATTGACAAGACGGGTATCAGAAGCATGGCGGTAGCCCCAGACGGATTCCAGCAGCGCTTCACGGGTGTGCACCTGGCCAGGCTTGCGAGCCATCTCAAGCAGCAAGTCGAATTCAAGCGGGGTAAGGGAAAGCTCCTCGCCGTCGACGCGCTTGACGGTATGTTCCGGGACGTCGATGACTAGGTCGCCGACCTCGATGAGCTCGCTGGAGGAAGAGTCGGTGCGGCGCAGGCGCGCACGAATACGCGCAACCAGCTCCTTCGGCTTGAAGGGCTTGGTGATGTAATCATCAGCGCCAGACTCCAAGCCAAGCACCACGTCGACAGTGTCCGTCTTCGCGGTGAGCATAACGATAGGAACTGCAGACTCCGAGCGGATGGCTCGGCAAATATCAACACCATTCATGCCCGGCAGCATGAGGTCAAGCAGGATGAGCTCTGGCTCGTGTTCGTGGAAAGCAGAAACTGCTTCATTGCCGTCAGTAACAGCGATGGGCTCGAAGCCTTCTGCCTCAAGAACGATGGTCAACATTTCCGAGATGGCTGGATCATCGTCAACGACCAGAATCTTCGGCGCCATTTTCCTACTCCTCTACGAGTTCCTTGACAGATTGCACAATCATATCGGTATCAGCGGTGGCGATCCAGCGTCCGCCCCACGCACGTTCCGCTAATCGACGATACGCCGCCGCAGTGTTCGACTGTAGATCACTGTCTTTTTCATAACGGTCACGGGCACGGCTGGCGTCCTCGGCTGCCCGTGCCTCGGCACGAGCTGCGGCGAGCTCGACGTCGGTGTCGAGAAAGATCTGCAGGCTGGGCTTAGGCAGCCCCAAACGCGAAAACTCAAGATCGTAGACCCAGTCTATGACCTCATCGGTACCCAAGCGCGCGGCCGAGTAGGCGGCGTTTGAGGCCACGTAACGGTCCAAAATCAGCAGTTCTTTGCCCTCTTGCGCTTCCAACAGGCGGTCTTTTGCGCCAAACCTGTCAAGAGCAAAGAGGGTAGCCATGGCATAGGCGGAATCCGTTAAGTCCCCCATCCGGCCGTAGAGAGCCTCTTGGGCCAGCTGCGCGTGCACGGATTCTTCATAGCGCGGAAAGCCCAAGACATCGACTTCCACAGAAAGCTCGCCTTTAATCCTGTTTACGAGCGTGTTCTTGCCCGCACCGTCAATTCCTTCGATGCTAACCAGCATTATTAGGACAAAGCCTCAATGAATGCTTCGAGGTCATAATCTTCTTCCACGCCCTCCAACAATTCTAGAGCCTGCTCGTTGAGCTCTTCGCTGCCGGAGCCGGCAAGTTCACGGATAAACGGATAGGAAGAAACAATTTCACCGGCGCTAAACGGCGCACCGGCCCAGATTGCGGCGATGGTCGCGGCCGCTAGCGCATTGCGCTGTTCCTCTTCAGATACGGAATTGCCATTCGTAGCCAAGGCACAAGCATCAGATACAGACTCAACGATGTCCTCGTCATCAAGGTTGGCGAGTTCATCCAGGAAATCAACGTTGACGTCATCTGCAAAGATGTCTTCGTCCCAAGCGCTCATTGCCTTCTCCTTTGATATAACGCGAAAGTTCTACTACTGGTGGCCTCCACCGCGGGCAGACAGTTGATGAAGGGGAGAAATCTTCCCGCGATGTTTACTTCTATATCTAGCCGCTGCCGCCGCTTTTGTCAGTGCGTTGCCACAGTCAATTTATACGTTAAAAACCACAGAGAGAATCATCACGCTTTAGCCTGAGCGCGGAAACAAAGGTCAAGCGCCAATTCAGTCCCGACGGACAGGCACTTTTGCCGTGTAGGACGCAAAGTTTCTCCGGCTGCGCACCGCGAAGCAGAAACCGAACTAGCTAAACCAATTTCCGAAATACTCTTTCAAGGAAACTTCCTTCTACATTGGCTACACGTAAGATGCCTATTCCACTAAATGCTCCTCCATGATATGGTCGTTACCGAGTTGTTACACATATCGGTTTCTAGCCCGCATCCCCGCTGGTCGGAAGCTATTTCTTTAAAGTCCATAATTGTAACGGTTAAAACTAAGCCATTCCCCGTAGAACCCCTCATAGATGGCTTGAGCAGGAAAGGAGCTCACGATGAAGCCCGATGCACGTCGCGTGTATGTCTTTATCGCCCTCGGTCTCCTTTTCGCGTTGTTCGTAGGCTACGGTGTCTGGCGCGTTTCCACGCCTGACACCGAGGCGTCGCACAGCACCAGCGAGTCTGTAACCCAAGTTGGCGAGACCGAATCGCAAAGCAAGCGCACCTCGCAAACCACCACCACGAGCAGCCGCCCCCACTCGAAGCACAGCAGCAAGAGCCACAAGGGCAACTCTTCCCACAAACGCGCGGCGGCACTCAAGAATGACCCATTCTTGGCCCCAAACGCCTTTACCGGCAGCACCTCTAACACTGGCCCCACGTCGGTTTACCGCCCGGAGAACCTCTCCTCCCAGTCCCACGCCACCGCGCAACAGAATGCCAACGGCACCTACGCAACGGGCTACCCACAGGAGCCTTCTAACAGCGCCCCCGGCACTGCTGCACCAACCACTTCTACGCAGGCAACTGCGCAACAGCCAACCAGCCAAGCTTCTGCACCAAACAACACGCAGCCAAGCCTGACTGAAACCGTCCGTCCAAAGCACGGGGATTCCGACTCCGGCCAGCCCACGGTAGCTCAGCCCGTCGAACCTTCCCCTTCGGGCGAAGCCACCCCAGGCAAGATGAACGGCACGGAAGCTCCTGCCACCGATACAGCGCCAGTTTCTGGAGGCAGTGGCGATACCGTCGATGCCCCGCAGCCAAGCTCCGAGCCGACCTATGCAGATACTTTTAAGGAGCCGACTGCTGTTGATGTCGAGGACACCAACATGACCGAAGCCGTCGATACCTCCGATCCAACCGGCTAATCTCCTACCCCAACGGAAGCGCCGACCACCGGCGCGACTACGGCCGCAGGTCAGGCAACTAACCTCGCCGAGGCCCCAACTACTGCCCCATAAAGCTGCTTTCTAATTGCTCCGCTGGGCGGATAAGGAATACACCCCATGCAAATCGATTTCCTAAGCGCTGAAGAGATCTACGGCTCCTTTCGCCCAACCCAAGCAGTTGAAGCCCTGCGCTCCATCGTGCAGGCAGGGTTCCGCCCCGGTGGGGATCCTGTCCGCAGCTCCCTCGCGGTCGATCACGGTAGCTTCTTGATGATGCCCGCGGCGTCTTCCGAGTTGGGCTTCGGCATCAAGTTGCTTTCGCTTACGGAAGCGGGCTACCGCCCTGATTTGCCACGCATTAAGGGAATTTATGTCCTCTTTGACCCCGAAACACTAGCCCCAGCGCAACTGCTCGATGGTCAAGCGGTGACCAATTTGCGCACTCCCGCGGTTTCGGTTGCCACAATTGTCGATTTTCTGGAAGGCCCCGGCAACGCTTCAGCCACGGCGAACGAGCCGCTGCGCGTTGTCATCTTCGGCACGGGCCCGCAAGGCCAGCATCATGAGGCAACCCTGCGCGATTGTCTGCATGGGCGCGAGCTTGAGGTGACCTTCGTTAGCCGCAGCCAGCCGGAGGAAAACCACGTTGCTGAGCATTGGGCGAAAGCCGAAAGCGTTAAGGCGCAAAAAGCCATCGCCGCGGCCGAATTAATCATCACGGCCACGAGCTCCCCGGAGCCGCTCGTTACGCTTGGCGACGTCCGCGCTGACGCCATCATCGTCGCACTGGGTTCGCACACTCCGGACGCACGCGAGCTTAGCGGCGAACTGGTGGGCGCTTCCACGGTTATCGTCGAAGATTTAGGTGCCACGTTCATCGAAGGCGGCGATGTCATTCAGGCAGAGGCCGAAGGGTTTATTGAGCGCAAGGATGTAGTTTCTATGGCGGAGGTAATTCGCGGCGACGTTGAAATAACTCGCGAACGCCCCATCGTGTTCAAGTTCACCGGAATGGCCTGGGAGGATCTGGCTATCGCCCGCGCAATAGCCAGCGCCGCACAGGGCAGTTAAGCCGGCCACCCGAAGTCGGGGCCGTTTAGCGGTGACGCTACAGGTCTCCTAACAGGCCTTATACGCGAGCGATAAAGAGCTGGCTCGCCTCGCCCGCTGCAACCCGCGCCACCACGGTCTCCTCTGCTGCTGGCAGCCATGCCGCCCGCCCCGGCTGCAGCTTGAGCTCTTGGCCTTCGTTGTCACGCAGCTCCACTTCCCCACCAGTGCACAGCGCAATAGCCGGACCATCGAAGTTCAGCTCAACGGTATCGTCTGCGCAGAGCTCTACGCGGTCCAAGATGAATTCATCGATCGGCACCGGATAGGACCAAGCCTTTGCGCCGTGCAGGGTTTCTTCTACGCTCTTCTCTTTTTGCTGCACGCGCGGATCATCCACGCTTTCATAAGTGAGGACCTTGACCAATTCCGGAACATCCACGAACTTCGGGGTCAGGCCGCCGCGCAGGACGTTGTCGGAGTTCGCCATGATCTCCACGCCAAGGCCCGAGACATAAGCGTGCAGCGCGCCGGCGTTGAGGTACACAGCCTCGCCGGGCTGCAAGACCACGTGGTTGAGCAACAGCGCTCCCAAGACACCGATGTCACCTGGGTATTGCTCATTCAGGCTGATGACTGTGCGCATATCGCGTGCCATCCACGCCGCAGCCGAATCCGTGGAATCCGCTGGTTCTGCTTCAAGGCGCGAGATCAGCTTTTCACCAGCCTCGACGATTGCCGCGATGAGCTCCTTACGCTTTGTAGCCGGGATAGTGATCCAAGTGGTAAACAGCGCGCGCAAGTTTTCCGACTCCGCAGCGGCCTCCGGCAGGAGCATGTTCAGGTAGTGCTCGAGCTCAGGGCATTCCAAAGCCTTCAGCAGCTCCAGCGTGCGCTCGAGGGGCCGAAAGCCAGCCATGGCGTAGAACTCAGTGAGTGCCACTATGAGCTCCGGCTTGTGGTTGTCATCCTTGTAGTTGCGGTTCGTGGCGCTTACCTCGATACCCTGCTCATTTTCGCGGGCAAAGCCCTCTTCCGCCTGCGCCTTAGAGGGGTGCGCCTGCAAAGACAGCGGCTCTGCGGCGGCCAATATCTTCAACAAGAAAGGCAGGCGCTTGCCATAATCTTGCTGCACGCGCTTGCCCAACTGCTCCGCCGGAGCGGCTGCAATAACCTCGTCGAGACGCTGGCCATCAACGGTCGAAGGGTCCCCCGGATGCGCGCCGAACCAGAGCTCGGCTACCGGGGTATCGCTCGCGGGCTCACCTTTAAGCACAGGAATCATGGTCCTTGAGCCCCAGGAGTAGTTGCGGGTTGCGCTATTGAGCAGCTGCATTTGTATTGCTTCCTTCTTTTAAGAAATCTCGTAGGCGGTCGCGGCATAGCTGCGCGTAATGAGCTGAAGAGCGCGCGCCAATTCCCCTAAGGTGGGTTCAGGATCATTGCTCGATTCAGCGATTGAATGGGGAAGGTTCGCCTCTTCCTCTCCCCACAAAACAATTTTCAATGGTACCAAAGCATTTTCTTCTTCTGGCGCGTCTATCTGCGGGTCAAAGAATATGTCACGCACCGCTGTTCCACCTCTTTGCTGTGCGCGCTCCAAAATATGTGGCAACGCCTCAGGGTCAACAAAAGTACCGCCCAGACCATGCGCAGCCCAAACCGCGGCGGCCATGCGGGCAACCAGGGCATTGATAAATACTCCGGAACGCTCCTCTGACCAGGAATATGGGTCGACGCCGCAGGAATGAATAACCCTCGCGCCCTCCACAAATTCCCGCAGCTCGCGGCCGGGGTTAGTTGCGGAATCATGCTCTGGGCTAAGCGCCTCCAGCTCGCGGTCCACTGCGTCGGCGGCTTCCTCCAACCTGCGGGCTACGAGCTCTCCTTCTTCTTCGAGGACCGCAGCCACCGCATACAGCGCGGCGATGAACCGAGCCGGCGAGGCTCCCTCCGCCGTGGGCAAAGTGGGTGCCACAAAGGTGGACTCGGGAGCGTCCTCCACGAGCGGACCGCGCGAGGGCCCGACCAGTACAGTAGCGGCTCCCCTTTTATCCGCAGCAATAAGTGCACGGGAGGCCCAGTCACACTCCGCACGCTCACCTACCACCACGACGACATCCAAGGCACCAACAAAGTGCGGGAGTGATTCCGCCACCACCAACGGAATGCGCGCTGGCTCGGCCAGCCCTACCGCTGTATAGGCAGCCGCGCGGGCTATCTGATCAGTAGGCAAAATGACCAGGCAGCGCGGTTTAGCCCCGCCCAAAAGGCCGGCCAGCTGCGAGATAGCACCGCCTAAGACCCTGATTTGGGCTCCTTCATGAGCGACGTCGAAATAACGCACGGTTTCTGGGTCATAAGCTGCGCCATCATAGTAAGCACTATCCATGCCGCCGAGCATAGTCTGGCCCTCGGACACGCAGTAGTACTAATTAGAACTTCCCCAGCCAATTATGAATAAAACCCCAGGTATATAATCCCTTTTTGCACGTGAGGTGAAATACCTCAACTAGAATCAACCAGCATGGTTGCAGCAGAAAGTCCGCAGATTCACCCCGTCGTTTTGATTGGTGGCGGCCCCGGCGCGTGGGACCTCATCACGGTACGTGGAATGCACGCCTTGCAGGAAGCGGAGATTATCTTGGCGGATCACCTGGGTCCAGTGCAGCAGCTGGACAAGCTGTGCGACGTTGCAAGCAAAGAGCTCATCGATGTCTCCAAGCTGCCGTATAAGCGCCAAACCTCCCAAGAAAAGATCAACGAGCTCCTCATCGAGCATGCGCTTGCCGGCCGGAAAGTAGCCCGCTTGAAAGGTGGCGACCCGTATGTCTTCGGCCGCGGTTTTGAGGAGCTGCAGGCACTTACCGCCGCGTCCATTCCGGTGGAAGTAGTCCCTGGCGTTACCTCCGCCATCTCGGTTCCTGCTTTGGCAGGCGTGCCCGTCACCCAACGCGGCATCGTGCATGCATTCACAGTAGTTTCCGGCCACCTGCCGCCAGGCCACGCCAAGTCTTTGGTGGATTGGCAAGCGCTAGCGCAATCGGGGGCTACGCTCAGCATCATCATGGGCGTGAAGAATTCTGCAGCCATCGCCCAGGCCCTTATCAATGGCGGTCGTTGCACATCGACGCCTGTGGCCATCATCCAGGAGGGCACAATGGCC
Organism: Corynebacterium sp. HMSC06G04; assembly: GCF_001807365.1. NCBI lineage: Bacteria > Bacillati > Actinomycetota > Actinomycetes > Mycobacteriales > Corynebacteriaceae > Corynebacterium > Corynebacterium sp. HMSC06G04. The sequence continues at coordinate 20,723 of NZ_KV788600.1, forward strand.
AGCGAAAGGGTCTACAAGTGCGTCCTCGGGGACCTCGCGGAGACTGTCAGGAAAGAGCAGGTTGCTCCGCCCGCGGTCTTCGTCATCGGCGAGGTCGCCGGGCTAAACAGCCAGGATGCGCAGTAACCGCCACCTGGCTTAGTTCGCCTGCAGCGGCGAGTACTCCGCGGCACGGCTGGGCTCCGGGGCAGTTTGCGCCACCACCTTGAAGCCGCGACCCCCGCGCGGGCGGTGTGGCACCACAACGTGAAATGCCGCATGCGCTTCGTGCTCTGCCTCCTCGGCAGCTTGTTCAGCAGCGCGCGCCGCACGTGCGCGCAAAGCACCAATCGCCGTGGCGGCCACTCCCGCTACGGCCACGAGGATCTGCACAGCCACCACGCGCCAAGGCGCGATGGCCCAACCGACGTAGGTTTCAGCACCGCTTATCACCTTGCCGATGTTCAGCGCCACAATTGCAGTTCCGACAACACCGCCCAGCACCACCGGGTTAACACGCGAAATCAACCAAGCGGCAATCGGTGCCGTAACCGCCCCGCCAACCAGCAGCGCAATCACCGCTGCCAAATTAGCCACAATGTCATTCCACAACCCCACCAGGAACCCGGCAGTCGCACCGAAAGTCACCAGGAATTCCGCCGTATTAACGGTTCCCACGATGCGCCGCGGCTGCTCTTTACCAATCGCCATCATCGTCGAGGTGGATATCGGACCCCATCCACCACCGCCCGTGGCATCGACGAATCCGCCGACTATCCCTAGACCTGCTAGAAATCCTGCGGAATGCTTGCTGCGATAGGCCGAAGGCTTCTTTTGCAGGCGCGCGAAACGCCACACGAGGTTGGTTCCAATGCCTACAAGAATTAACGCGGTTATCGGCGCCGCAGCCGCAGTCGAGATATTAGACAACACGCTCGCCCCCAGAAAGGCCGCGAGCGCCCCGGGCAGTCCGAGCTTGAATACCGTTGGCCAATGCACGTTTCCAAAGCGCCAATGGCTAATGCCTGATACCAGCGTCGTTCCGAGTTCCGCCGTGTGCACCACCGCAGAGGCTTGTGCCGGCCCAAGACCAGCCAAAAGCAGCATGGTCGTGGAGGTTACGCCGAAGCCCATGCCAATGCCGCCGTCGACAAGCTGAGCCGCAGCGCCGGCTAGAGCAATCAGAATGAACGACCGCATTTCTATTATCCGATCTGTGCAAGCATGTGAGTCTGGGTGGACAGGCCCACTGCATGGGCAAAACGGTCAGCAACGACCCCAGCAAGGTCAGTGCCTAGCGGGGAGTCTACCTGCGCAGGGGAATCCGCGAGCAGGTCCAGCAACAGCCCTGCCGTGCTAAACAGTGGCAACACCCGCACCGCACCGTGACTGCGCACCTGCTTGGCGACGCCCTCTTTCCCACCACGTGTTGCAAACACCGCCGAAGTGGACAGATGAGTGAGGCTTTCTACATTCGCAGCGAGGTCGCGCACAGCGCTATTCGCCTTCTCGTCTGAAGAGCCTACGGCATAGATGACGAGATGCTGTGGCTTCTTACCTGTCTGCGGCGCCATCGCACGCGCTGCTAGGAGCTCCGCGATGTCGGCCCCGGTGCCTAAGCCTTCTGCTTGCAGCAGCCGCAGCCCGGCGGATTGCGCAGCGCGATCGATCGCTTCCGGCACATCCACGCGCAGGTGATAGCCCCGCGTAAACAGCAGTGGTACGACCACCGCTTCCCTCTGCCCCGCGGCAGCTACTCGTTGCGCTGCAGCTTCCAAGTCAGATTCGTGAAAGTCGAGGTAAGCCGCTTCATAGGATGTGGCACCGGCAAGTGCCGCCGCCTTTCGCGTCAAAGCCTCAATGCCAAGAGCTGCCGCTGGATGGCGCGAACCATGTGAAAGCGTAATCAGTGCTCTCATCGTCTGCTCCCCACGCTTGCATCTTGCTTAGCAGCAGACAGATGCCCGCGGCGTTGTAGCGATCGTTGCAACGCCTCGTTGGAAGAAACCGTCTTGGCAGGTGCTACCGGCGCATCATCCTGACCGTGGAACATCACGGAAAAGATACGCAGGCACTCGCAGCACTTCCAAGCGAAATCGCCTTCCTCATCGGGAAAGAGGTTCATGCCGCCGCAGTAGGGGCAGTACATCGGATGGTTGCGGTTCGGATTCGGCTCGCGGCGAAAATTCACTGCAGATCTCCCTCATCTGCGCGCAGGACCCAGTGGCGGAACTGCTCGCCTTCCTCGCGCTGCTCCTTATATTTCTGCACCAACCGGATTACATAGTCTGGGACCTCATCCGCGATGACCTTGTGCCCGCGCAGCTTGCGCCCCCAGTCCGGGGAGAGCCCGAGCGCGCCGCCCAGATGCACCTGGAAGCCCTCAACACGGTTTCCTTCGGAATCAGTAACGATCTGGCCCTTCAGTCCAATATCCGAAACCTGGGAACGAGCGCAAGCATTCGGGCAGCCGTTGAGTGCGATGGAAATCGGCATGTCGAGGTCACCCAAGGTGTCTTCCAAGATGTCCACCAGCTCAATCGCCCGGGCCTTCGTGGTTACGTGCGCAAGCTTGCAGAACTCTAAGCCGGTGCAGGAAATAACGCCGCGCCGGAACTCAGATGGCTGCGAGTACAAACCGGTCTCATCGAGCGCCCGCGAAAGAGCCGGAATATCGTCTTCCTTGACGTCGAGGAAGAGAAGTTCCTTCATCGGCGTGGTGCGGATGCGGGTAATGCCGAAACGCTCCGCGACGTCGGCAATAGCGATGAGTTGCTCGCCCGTGGCATGGCCTACGGTGGGCTTGACGCCGAGATAAAAGTTGCCATCCTTTTGCCTATGCACGCCCAAGTGGTCGCGGGAGCCAGGCTCGACGGTAAGGGGCTCGCCGTCGGCAAGCGGGGCGTCCAAGTACTCGTTTTCTAGCACCTCGCGGAACTTCTTGATGCCCCACTCAGCGACGAGGAACTTCAGGCGCGCTCGATTGCGATTGCGGCGGTAGCCATAATCGCGGAAGATGCGAGCCACGCCGGCCCACACCTCCGGCACACGCTCAAGCGGCACCCAAGCGCCCAAGGACTGGGAAAGCATGGGATTTGTGGACAAGCCGCCGCCGACGAAGCAGTCGAAACCAGGGCCGTACTCGGGGTGATCGACGCCGACGAACGCGATGTCCTGAATCTCGTGAGTAACGTCCTGCCGGCGATTGCCCGAAATGGCCGTCTTGAACTTGCGCGGGAAGTTGTGGAACTCCTCGCGCGGGAGGTAATTATCCACGATTTCATCGATGGCCGGGGTGGCGTCGATGATTTCGTCTTCCGCGACGCCCGCCACCGGCGAGCCCAAGATGACGCGGGGAACGTCGCCACAGCCCAACAGAGTATCGAGGCCCACCGCGCGCAGCTTTTCCCAGATGCCCGGGACGTCCTCAATCTGAATCCAGTGCAGCTGGATGTTTTGACGGTCCGTGAAATCCGCGGTGGAACGCGCATGATCCCGCGAGATCTCCCCCACCGTGCGCAGCTGCTGCGGGCTGACGCGACCGCCGTCGAAGCGCACGCGCATCATGAAGTACTCATCCTGCAACTCCGCATTGCTGAGCTTGGAGGTTAGCTCGCCTCCCAGATTCTGGTTGCGCTGGGTATAAAGGCCAAGCCACTTAAAACGCGGCGCAAGGTCTTCCGGCGGGATGGACTTAAAGCCCTGCTTGGAGTAAATATCGATGACACGCTGGCGGGCGGAGAGACCGCCGTCCTCACGCTTGATCTCCTCGTCCGCGTTAAGCGGTTTTGTACCGTCGATTTTCCATTGTCCCTCTGGCTTGCGCGTACGAGACTTGGCGGTAGGTTTCGTTGCGGTAGTCATGGCGGTGAACAATTGCCTTTCGTAGTGGTTGCCCAAAACCTACCTGTCTAACCTCAATAGACAAAGCGGTTCGGATTAATTTCACCACTCCTTACAGTGTGACCTGCGACAACACCGCCAAGCTGGAAGAATCTAAATAACCCGGTTGCCGGATTTGCGATAGCGCGGTTCAATAAAACCCACGCTCACACAGTTTCAGCAGACTAATCAGTCTAATATTCATAAAAAGAATTAGAACGACTAGTATTACGACCAGTACCTGAACGATAACTTTTAGCGTTTAGCACTAGTCGTTCCAATATCCCGTAAAAAATCTTGAGGAAAGGCCCACTACTGATATGTCGCAAGCCCCACTGAAGGTAGCCGTCATCGGCGCTGGCCCAGCAGGCATCTACGCCTCTGACATCCTGGTTAAAAAGACCGGTGGCAATGTTGAGATCGATCTCATCGAGCAAATGCCAGCTCCCTTCGGCCTGATCCGCTACGGCGTGGCGCCGGATCACCCACGCATCAAGGGCATCGTCAACTCTCTGCACCGCGTTTTGGAAACCGAGCAAATTCGCCTCATCTCCAACGTGCACGTCGGCCGCGACCTCACGGTGGCACAGCTGCAGGAACATTACGACGCAGTCGTCTTCGCAACCGGCGCTGTCGGCGACCGCAACCTCGACGTCCCAGGCGCAGACCTCGAAGGCGTCCACGGCGCAGGCGAGTTCGTTGGTTTCTACGATGGCAACCCCCGCTTCAACCGCGAGTGGGATCTCAGCGCAAAGGAAGTAGCCGTCGTGGGCGTGGGCAACGTTGGACTCGACGTCGCCCGCATCTTGGCGAAGACCGGCGACGAGCTCAAGGTCACCGAAATCCCAGACAACGTTTATGACTCCCTGGCCAAGAACCAGGCTGAAACGGTCCGCGTTTTCGGCCGCCGCGGCCCCGCACAGGCTAAGTTCACTCCGCTCGAGCTTAAGGAGCTGGACCACTCCCCGACCATCAACGTTGTTGTCGACCCAGAAGACATCGACTACGACGAAGCTTCTCTCGAAGCACGTGCAAACTCTAAGTCCCAGGATCTGGTCTGCCAGACCCTCGAGGGCTACGCCATCCGCGAGCCGAAGGATGCGCCGCACACCCTGCAGATTCACCTCTTCGAGCAGCCGGTCGAAATCCTCGGCGAGAACGGCAAGGTCACCGGCATCAAGACCGAACGCACGGAGCTAACTGGCGACGGCAACGTTCGCGGCACCGGCAAGTTCACCGAGTGGCCTGTCCAGGCTGTTTACCTCGCCGTGGGTTACCGTTCCGATGCCATCGATACCGTTCCTTTCAATACCGACAAAAACGTCATCAACAACGATGGCGGCCACGTCATCGAGCAGGACGACAGCATCGTTCCGGGCCTCTACGCCACGGGCTGGATCAAGCGTGGCCCGGTCGGACTTATTGGCAACACCAAGTCTGATGCGACGGAGACCATCGGTATGTTGCTCGAGGACGCCGAGGCTGGCAAGCTTTCCCACTCCTCCGACGAGGACATCACCGCAACCTTGTCCGAAGCAGGCATCGAGTTCCTGACCTGGGATGGTTGGAAGAACCTCGACGCCGCCGAGCGTGCGCTTGGTGAGGCAGAAGGCCGCGAGCGCAAGAAGTACGTCGAGTGGGAGGACATGGTTACCCACTCCCGCGGCTAATTTTCCCGCATAAAAAGCGCCAGCATTGTGCTGGCGCTTTTTGTGTTGTGCGGCGCTCACCCGCGGCTCAGCCGCCGCGAATGTACCGTTTCTTGCAAATAGGCCAGCAAAGCTAGCCTGTTTGGGTTCACTATTTACAGGAAACGGTATACGCACCGGGGGGACCGAGATGCGCGGCAATCGTGGCGGCATCCAGGATCCTTTTTCCTGCAAATAGCGGGCCAAAACACGCAATTCTAGGGCGCTATTTGCAGGAAACGGTACACGCAGAAAGGCGCCCGCATGGGGAAGGCGCCTAAGCGCGGATAATGCCGAGAACCTTCTCCACTATGGCATCGACCTCATCAGCAGTCTTTGCCTCAACGTTTAGTCGCAACAGCGGCTCAGTGTTGGAAGCACGCACGTTGAACCACGCATCGGTGCCCTTCAGCTCCACGGTCACGCCGTCGAGCTCGTCGACGGACTCAATCTCCTCAGCCAAACCGTCGAGCACTGCCTGCGTAGCAGCCTTCTGATCCTCCACGGTGGAGTTAATCTCACCAGAGGCTTCGTAACGCGAGTACTGCGCCATGAGTTCAGAAAGCGGCTTATCGGATTCGCCCAACGCAGCTAGCACGTGCATCGCAGCGAGCATGCCCGAGTCCGCGTTCCAGAACTCCTGGAAGTAGTAGTGCGCAGAGTGCTCACCACCGAAGGCAGCCTTCTCCTTGGCCATCTGGGCCTTGATGAAGGAGTGACCCACGCGGGTACGCACAGCCTTGCCGCCGTTTTCAGCAATAAGCTCTGGGACCGTCTTGGAGGTGATCAGGTTGTGAATGATGGTCGAGCCGGGGAACTTCTTGAGGTAGCGCTCCGCAACAAGTGCACAGATAGCAGAAGGCGAAACTGCATCGCCGTTTTCATCGACCACGAAGCAGCGATCGGCGTCGCCATCGAAGGCGAGTCCGATGTCTGCCTTCTGCTCCTTCACAAAGGCTTGCAGGTCCACGAGGTTCTTCGGGTCCAAAGGATTAGCCTCGTGATTCGGGAAGGTGCCATCTAGCTCGAAGAACAGCTCGCGCACGTCAAAAGGAAGGCCCTCGAAGACCGCCGGAACCGTGTGTCCGCCCATACCGTTTGCTGCATCCACGGCCACAACGAGCGGGCGGGAAGACTCCAGCGGAACCAAAGAGCGCAAGAAGTTTGCGTAGTCAGACAGGACCTCACGCTCGGAGACGGAGCCTGCGGCGCCGTCGTAGGCTGGAACACCATCTACGAGCATGTCCTTGATTGCTTCCAGGCCAGTCTCCTGCCCCACCGGGACAGCACCGGCGCGACAAAGCTTGATGCCGTTGTACTTAGCTGGGTTATGCGAGGCGGTAAACATCGCGCCAGCGCATTCCATGGACCCTGCTGCAAAGTAGAGCTCATCAGTGGAGGTCAAGTTCAGCTTCACCACGTCCAGGCCCTGCGAAGCTACGCCTTCAGCAAAGGCAGCGGACAACGCCGACGAAGAAGGACGCATATCGTGGCCCACAGCCACCGTCTTCTCGCCTTCTTCGCGCAAAATAGCGGCGAAAGCAGCACCAGTGTCGCGGACGAAATTCTCATCAATGTCTTCACCCACGACGCCACGGACGTCATAGGCCTTAATAACGGCGTTTAGCTGTTCACGAGTACGCATAACCTGCAATAGTACTCTTTCCCCAGCCCCAAATACTGGAGCCGTGGCCTAAAACTAGTCCTCTTTCAAGCGATGACGGCCGCCCGCGGCGGATTCGGTGGCGTCCTGAGTCGAGGCGTCGTCAGGCACGACGCTCAAGTGTGCTCGGCGACGCTGCTTTGCCTCGCTTACGCGGCGCGTGCGGAAGACCGGGTGGTTGGAGCTATCAGGATCGGCGCCATCAAAGTTGGCGGCGTAGTCAATGGGGTCTTGACCGGAGCCCGAACCATCTTCCACTAGGCCGGTAGTCACGCGCCCGCCCTCGCGAACTGCCTCGGCCAGGGCCATGAGGTCGTCTTCCTCGTCAAGCTCAATGCGGTCCACACGCACCATCTCCCAGCCGATGGGAGCGGTGATGCGGGAGCTGTGCTTTTCGCACAAGTCCCAGCTATGCGGATCAGTCTCCTCCGCGAGCGGGCCTACGACGGCCGTCTGCTGTGAATACGCGTAGGTCAAAGTTGCCACGGCGGGTTTGCCGCAGCCTGGACGAGAGCAATGACGAGAATGATTCACGGCAATGAGTCTAAACCTTTAGTTGAGATTTGAATAGTCGAAACTCGGCGCGCCCCGCACGAAAATGGTCATGCGAAACCTTAAAATCACGGGCATGACCATGCGCCGCCCCCACACTCGTCCGTTCCGCGACCGCCGCGGAAGGGGTATGCACGGACCGCTTTTGCCACAATCGACGCCGCGTTTCCGCAGCAAGAGCGAGCGCTTCGACATGGCCGTACTCGAGGCCTATGCCCCCATCCAGAATGCTTTTGCAGAGCAGCTCGCCGGATTGGACTTGGCGGTGGACACGGTTCCACGCATGCGGCTTTCTGCTGATATGACGGTCCTGCCGGAAGAGATCATCGCCGACGGCCCGGTACCTTTAGGCCGGGTTGTCCCTGCTGGCGTTGACGCTGCCGGCCACCCAACACGCGCCCGCATGGTAATTTTCCGGATGCCCATCGAGGAGCGTGCCGAAACATCTAGCGAACGCGCAGAGTTGCTAGGCACGGTTCTAACTGCGTTGGTGGCCAATTACCTCAACCTTGATCCGCAGGACGTTGATCCTCGGTTTAGCTGGTAAGCAAAAATCCTCCACCACAATCCACGCCCTAGCGCCAGATGACACTAAACATAGATAGAGGTGAAGGATTTAAGAAGAAAGGTTTCCCTAGCCGGAGGTTAACCAATCTCGCGCTTGAGGCGGCGGCGTTCACGATCAGACAGTCCGCCCCAGATTCCGAAGCGCTCGTCATGCTCTAGTGCATACTCGAGACACTCATCTCGCACCGCACAAGCCTGGCAGATACGCTTGGCTTCGCGGGTGGAGCCTCCCTTCTCCGGAAAGAAGGCTTCAGGATCAGTCTGCGCGCACAGTGCCTGGTCTTGCCACTCCTGCTCGACGGCGCCAAAAAGCTCATCGAGAGACATCTCTGCGGCAGCACCGCCACGGAGAATAGCGCCATTATTCGAGTTTTTCTCCACGCTAATTCCTTTCTCCGAGGTTGGGTAGGTTTCTTCTAAGTTGCACCGACCTTACACCAAAGCCAAAGTTTGGCGGAGGCGTCGCCGATGCGCTTGATTACACTGATGTTATTTCACACCGGATCACTAAATATCGTCAACCCGAAAACGAGGCCTTCCGGGGATTCTCTCCAAAAACGCAGCACACGATCCCCAACTTTCACATCCGTCACATAGATCCCCCTCCGGGGGTAAGGGCCGGGGGTACCATATGTAGTGGTGGTCCATATTCCTGTAAACAATTCCAAGGTTTGATCGGCGTGTCGCCACCATCTAAGCCGATCTGCTGGATCTCTGCGCGCACAAGCTGCCCAGCAACCAAAACCGTAAAAGACCAGCCAAAAAGCGAAAACTCCCACCACCTGCGCCCCCCCCTTAAAAGGAAACGGGTCGTGGGAGAGATAGCTTAAATGTCTGCTCTTTTTAAGCGTCAGAGCTGAAGCGGACGCCGGCATCCGGAATCTGTACGCCCGGGAAGACACGCATGCCTCCCTTGAGCTCACAGCGCGCTCCGATGACAGCGCCCTCACCGATGACGCAATTGTCGATGTGTGCGTTGGCGCCGATTTGCGCGCCCGAAGCGATAATCGAGTTGCTGATGATTGCCCCCGGCTCGATGGTCACGCCGTCAAAGACAACAGTGCCGTCCAGACGCGAGCCTGCACCGACCTCAGAGCCGCGGCCAATCGCGGTGCCAGAAAGCAACAACACACCGCCGGCGATTCCGGCAGACTCATCGACGAGGGACTCACCGGTGCGGCCTTCCAGCAGCGGCGAATGAGCAATGCCGCGAACCAAGTCAGAAGAACCGCGCACGAAGTCATCTGGGCGGCCCATATCGCGCCAGTAGGAGTTGTCGACGTGGCCTACCACCATGCGTCCGGACTCCAACAGGCTCGGGAAGGTCTCACGCTCAACGGAGACCACGCGGTCAGCCGGAATGGTCTCAATGACTTTCCGCTTGAACGTGTAGCAGCCAGCGTTGATTTGGTTCGTTGGCGGGTCCTCGGTCTTTTCCAAAAACGCCGTCACGCGGCCATTGCTGTCAGTCGGAACGCAGCCGAAGGCGCGCGGGTCTGCCACGTTGAGCAGGTGCATGGTAACGTCCGCATCCTTTTCGTGGTGGGTTCGCAAGATGCCGCCCAGGTCCATACCGGAGAGAACATCGCCGTTGAAGACCATCACGGTATCGTGGCGCAATTTGTCGTAGACGTTGCGGATGCCGCCGCCGGTACCCAGCGCGGTCTCTTCTACTACGTATTCGATTTCCAGGCCCATATCGGAACCGTCACCGAAGTACTCTTCGAAGACCTCTGCCTTAAACGACGTCGACAGCACCACGTGGGTAATGCCCGCAGCCTTGATGCGGGCAAGAAGGTGCTGCAGGAACGGATAGTTAGCAGTCGGCAGCATCGGCTTTGGGGTGCCGATGGTCAGCGGGCGCAGGCGGGTTCCACGGCCACCGACGAGGATGACGGCATCGGTAGAAGCGCCCCATTGGACAGCTGCTTGACTCATAGAAGAATTCCTTATGCGAATAAATCGACGTGTTTTATCGGGGGTCAGTGTATATGCCCAAGGCGCCTAGCCACTGCTGCGGCACGCTAGGGCGCTTAGAGCAAACCCGCGCAACCGCAGTCCGGCCTTGAGCGCCAGTCGGACTGGCGCTTGCCACCACTGCGGATGGCGGTCGGCTTGGAAGCGGTAAGCCGAGTCGTGGTGGGCTCGCAGCATCGCGCCCGCATGCGCCTGGGTAGAGTGCCCTTTGGCATGGGTGATGATTGCCTCAGGGCAAAAGACGTTGCTCCAGCCCGCACGGCTAAAACGGTCACCCAGATCGACGTCTTCCATGTACATGAAGTAGCGCTCGTCAAAGCCGCCGATCTGCTGGAACGCATCCCACCGCACCAAAAGGCAGGAACCCGAAAGCCAGCCCGCCTCGCGCTCGACGGACATATGGGCGTCATTGCGATAGGCACGCGACCACGGGTTGCTAGGCCAGATGGTGCCAAACAGGGCGTGGCCGATGCCGGTGGTCAATGTGGGGATCGCACGCGCGGAAGGATAATACGAGCCATCCGGTTCCACGATGCGCGGGCCTACGGCTGCGGCTTGTGGATTCCGGCGCGCACACTCCACCAACTTATCCAAAGCTCCAGGAGTAAAAGTAACGTCTGGGTTGCTGATGAGGAAGAACTCTTCATCGCCCTCACCCAACGCGCCGGAGCGGACAAGCCGCGCGCCGGCATTCATTCCGCCGCCGTAACCGATGTTGCCGCCCGTGTCTAAAAACACAACGTCGTCACGGCCAGCAGCCGCGGTCTGCGGCACTGAATCGGTGGAGCCGTTATCCGCCAAGACCACAGCCGTGGGCCGGTTGGTTGCGCTTTCCAGCGATTTAAGGAAATCCCCAAGGTAATGGCCCGGCGAATACGTCACCGTGACCACTGCGAGGGCAGTTACGTTATCTGTGTTCACAATGCTGCTTAGCGTACCCATACTCGCTGCTAGGTTGCTGCCAAGACACTACAAGCTTGACGAAAATCATGTATAGATCACGATTTCTTTCTCTTCTCGCCTAAACTGTCACAAGATCAGCCCCTAAATTGGCTACACGGCAAGCACCGAGAGAAGCCACCTTGCTTGCTGCCACCTTTGAACGCCACAATTAGAAAGTCCTCCTCCTGTGTCTTCTGAGAAAAAATCAGACAAGCAGCGTCGTTCCCGCGCCATCTCGCCCTCGCCCAATTCGGCGACGGCGGTAAAGCAACAGGGGTCCAAGCCCCTGAAGGCCGTCATGGCATTTGTATCGGCGGCAATCTTGGTGTTCTCTGGCGTTGGCTATGCCACCGTGGGCCGCGTGGGCGATGGCATGTCCTCTGTCTCTAACCTCGCGTTGGGCAACAAGGGTGGTTTTAAGGCAGACACCGAAGACGGCGCGATGGATATCTTGCTGGTGGGCAAGGATTCGCGCACGGATGCCAAGGGCAACCCGCTGTCAGACAAGGAACTGGCAGACCTCCACGCCGGCGTGGACGAGGGCGAGGAGAACACAGACACCATCATGATCATCCGCATCCCGGATGACGGCTCCCGTGCAACTGCGGTTTCGATTCCGCGCGATACCTACGTCGACGACGGCGAGTTTGGCAACACCAAGATTAACGCCGTTTTCGCTTCCCACAAGACGGACAAGGTCGAAGAGCTAGAGCAAGAAAACGCCGAGGCAGAGGTTGAAGGCAAGAAGAAACCACATTCCGCGAAGGAGATCGAGCAGCAGGGCGTGGAGGCCGGCCGCCAGGGGCTTATCAGCATGGTGCGCTCACTCACAGACATCGATATCGATCACTACGCTGAGGTCGGCCTGCTGGGCTTCGTGCTGCTTACCGACGCCGTCGATGGCGTCGACGTGTGCTTGAACAACGACGTTAAGGACGTCATGTCTGGCGCTGATTTCAAGAAGGGCCGCCAGACCCTCCACGGCGCCCAGGGCCTGTCCTTCGTCCGCCAGCGCTACGAGCTTCCACGCGGCGACCTGGACCGCATCGTGCGCCAGCAGGCATACATGGCTTCTTTGGTTTCCAAGGTGCTCTCCTCCGGCACCCTGGCTAACCCAAATAAGCTCTCCAAGATTGCTGACGCAATCGAACGCTCTGTAGTCATCGATGAGGGCTGGGACGTCATGGGTTTGGTCACCCAGCTTTCAGGCTTGGCCGGCGGCAACGTCACCTTCACCACCATTCCGGTGACCTCCATCGACGGCGTGGGTGACTACGGTGAGTCCGTCGTGACCATCGACAAGAAAGAGGTCCATAGGTTTATGGATGACCTCGCCAAGACTGCGGAGCAGACGGAGGAAGCCGCGGCGTCGTCAAGCGCAGAGGCAGGCTCCAACCCTTCCGAAAAGCCAGTAGCCGATGGCATCGAGGTCAACGTGCTCAACGCGGGCAGCATCGATGGCCTGGCCTCCGGCGTTGGCACATGGCTGACTGGCGTGGGCTACAAGGTCGACCAGACCAGCAATGCCGAGCCGGGCCTATACTACGAGTCCCAGATTGTCGCCGCGGATGAGAACGACCAACGCGCCAAAGACTTGGCTGAGCAGCTCGGTGGTCTGCCGGTTACTTCCAGCCCGTCGCTGGACGAAAACACCTTTGTCGTCGTGGCTTACGACGACTACAAAGGCCCATCTGACGAGGAAGCGCAGGCCGCAGAGCCCACCGACTCCGAACCGGGCGAACAGGTCGGCACCCCAGGCAGCGACATGGGCGCGGCAGAGGTTGCCCCGGAGATCGACGCCGGCGGCGAGGGCCCGCGCTGCGTGAACTAAACGCTACACAAACTAAGTAATTCTCGAGCCAGGGACCTAATTCAAAAGGTTCCTGGCTTTTCTTAGGGATCGTTCCCCAGTTTTTGGCAGGTAGTTGCCATTTAATGTTAAAAATGAGTATCCCTATCACTCACTTTCCGGGGCGCTCGAGGGCCCAGGGCCGTAGTGTGAAAGCATTCCCTGCCGCGCTAAGGCTCAGTCACCTACGATGGGCGGACATGGATATGCTTCAGCACCTACTTTCCGCAGATGCCGCAGCGCCGCGCCTGACTTTCTACAACGAAGCCACCGGCGCGCGCATGGATTTTTCCGCACAGACCTTGGATAACTGGGTCTCCAAGATTGCCAACATGCTCCTAGAAGAGCTTGAGCTCGATTCCGATTCCCTCATTTTCCTCGACCTCCCTGTTTCCTGGCAGCCCGCAGTTATCGCTTTGGGCGCCATTGCTGCCGAGGTCCACACAGCGTTCACTCGCGCTGAACTAGACGGTGCAAGCCCCGATGTTATTTTTGCCGCGCCCGAGGGCTACGCAGAGTTGACTGAGGAATTCGCAGGAGCCGATGTTGTGCTCGTTACCGATGACCCATTCGGGCGCGGCGTCATCGAATCCGGCGGCGAATTGCCCGCGGGCGCCATCGACTTTGGGCCCACCGTGCGTTTCTACGGCGATCAGTTCTATGGCCCCACCACCGCTTTGCCGGAGCTTTATTCTGCCGCCGGCCCTGCCCAACGCGTGATGTCCGCGGGGTGGAAGGACAAGGATTCCTTTAAGAAGTTGATTCTCGAACCGCTCGCATGTGGAGGCTCCGCCGTTATTGTCGCCGGCATGTGCACTGCCGAGCGTTTAGAAGAAATCGCCGCCAACGAGAAGGTGGATCTGCGTCTTTAGCTGGCACGAACGCCATCGGCGGGGTTAATTCCCAGAAACTCCTGGAGGCGCGTGACCACGGCATGGATTTCCGCGGTGGCAAAGTGCCCGCGACGCCAAGCCGCGTGCAGGGGCACACCGCCTAGCATCTCCTCCTCATTGCAGATGCGCAGGCCTACCGCGTCGTGGGCCTGCAGAGCACTGGAGATGGCGATTGCACGCCCGGCTCGCGCGAGGGCGATGAGCGTAACGGTGTCCTCGCACTCGACGACGTCGCCAAGCACAGCGTGGTTGCGCCCTACAAAGGCATCGAAGAGCCCGCGTGAGACGCTGCGCCGGCCTGACATGGCGAGACGATGAGTGACCAAGTCCCCCACGTCAATGCTGTCTTGGCCCGCTAGAGGGTGCTCCTTGTTTACCCAAGCCCGGATAGTGGCCTCCCCCAACGGAACGGAATCGAGCCCCTCCTTTACTGGAATTGGCGTCACCACCACATCGGCGGTGGTATCTAGCGCTTGGTACACCTCGTAGTGCTCGACCGCCAGCGTGGTCAGAAGCGGAATCTCCTCGCGCGCGTCAACGATGAAAGGCGCCAAGATCGTCGAGATGGTCGTCGGCGTTGCCGCCACCTGCAAGGCGCGCATCTCGCCGCGTTGCAGCGCCGAAACCGCCTGCGTAGCCCTGTTATTATCTGCCACCAATTGCTGGCACACGGGAATCAATGCCTTGCCCGCCTCGTTGAGACGCAGCACCCCAGCTGCGCGTTCGAAAAGCTCGAGCCCCAGCTCCTCCTCAAAGCGCCGCAGCTGGCGGCTTAGCGCCGGCTGGGTGATGCTCAATTGCTCTGCCGCGGTGGTCACGGAACCGGTGCGCGCGAGCGCCAAGAAATATTTCGCCCTCGTGTAATCCATAAAACTTCATTTAACACGAGCTATTACCAATGGGCATGGATTTGAAAAATCTTAGACATTAGACAACATGGACGAAATTCCTTCACAATAAGGTGAAATTGTTGTACCAATCACAGAAGAAGGATTGTCTGAAAACTATGACTCGTCGCCATGTTGGCACCGCCATCGCTGAATCTCTCGCAGCACACAACGTCAAGCGCGCATACCTCGTCCCAGGCGAGAGCTTCCTGCCAGTACTTGATGGGCTCTATGACAGCCCCATCGAAACCATCGTTACCCGCCAGGAAGGCGGCGCTTCCTACATGGCAGAGGCACACGGCAAGGCCACCGGTGAGCCGGGCGTCGCAATGGTCACCCGCGGCCCAGGCGCTTCCAATGCTTTCGTTGGTATCCACACCGCCTGGCAGGATTCCACCCCGATGGTCCTCTTCGTGGGCCTTATCCCCTTCCCCGACCGTGACCGTGAGTCGTTCCAGGAATTCGACCCAAAGGCGTGGTTTGGAACCCAGACCAAGCAGGTCTTCATCCTCGATGACCCATCCCGTGCTTCCCACGTGGTGGCGGAGGCATTCTTCCAGGCCAAGCAGGGCCGCCCAGGCCCAGTAGTGGTGGGCCTGCCGGAGGACATTCTCCACTTGGACTTCGACGGGGAGATTATCCAGCCAATCAACGTGACAGACGGCGCGGTATCCCCAAGCGATATCGCCGCGCTTTCCGAGGCCCTACGCTGCGCCGAGCGCCCACTCATCTTCGCCGGCGGCCCACGCTGGACCCCAGAGTCCGCACGCCAAATCACCGAGTTTGCAGAAACCAACCAGATTCCGGTGGTCCACGATTTCCGCGCCAGCGACCGCATCCCTTTTTCTTCCCCGGCCAACGCCGGCTGGCTGGGCTACGGCCGTGACGAGAAGGCAGCTGCGCTGCTCAAGGATTCCGACCTCGTACTCGCCGTTGGAGCAGTGCTTGGCGACGTCCCGACTGACGGCTACAAGCTGCGTCAAGGCGCAAATGACCGCAACTTCTTCATCAACATCGATTCCAGCCTGCGTGGCAACTCCGCAGCCGTCACCCGCCACATCCTGGCCAGCCCGGTAGCCTTCGCCGAAGCGCTGTCTGAGATCAATACGGGCGAGGTCTGCGCTGCCCAGCAGCAGTGGTTCGCGGATGCGCACGCGGCGCAGGTGGCTTTCTCTACGGTTCAGGACGAAGCCGACTGGCGCCCGGCTCCTGAGGGAACCGCACACATCGAATCACTCATGCGCGCCATTCAGGAGCAGGCCCCAGAGGATTCCATCTACACCTTCGGCGCCGGAAACCACTGCATCTGGGCGCAGCAGTTTATGCGCACCAACGTCTACCCCTCCCAGTTCAGCGTGCGCAATGGCTCGATGGGCTACTCCGTTCCAGGTGCGGTCTCCACCAAGCTGGAGTTTCCTGAGCGCACCGTCATCGCCATTGCTGGCGACGGCGAGTACCTGATGAACGGCCAAGAGCTGGCTACCGCCCTGCAGTACGGCGCTCCTTATCTGACTGTCGTGATGTCCAACGGCGAGTTCGGCACCATCCGCGATCATCAAAAGAACCACTTCCCTGATCGCGTTTCCGGTACCCAGCTTTCCAACCCGGATTTCGCCGCCGTCGCCCGTGGCTTTGGCGCACACGGCGAGCTTGTCACTTCCGACGCCGAGGCAGGCCCTGCCGTCGAGCGCGCCCTGCAGGCTATGCGCGAGAAGCAGATTCCAGCAGTCATCAACGTGATTGTGGATCAAGCTCTGTCGCTGCCTGACAACGACTAAAACTGTCCCCAAACAAAGGATTTTTCAATGAGCGATACCGTTGCTACCGCTGTTGAGCGTGCAGAGGCCAAACCTGCTGGCTCCACGATGACTTGGGTCATCACCCTGTTCGGCACTGCCGTCGGCGCAGGAATTTTGTTCCTTCCACTTAACGCTGGTGGATTTGGTTTCTGGCCACTGGTCTTTGCCACGGTCTTCATCCTGCCGCTAGTCTATTTCTCGCACCGCACCTATGTCCGAATAGTCAGTGGCGCGCCGATCCGCGACCACGGCAAGGACGTCCTGGAACTGGCCACGCAGTATTTTGGCCGCACCTCCGGCATCGTTATCGCCATTTTGTACTGGCTCGCTATCTTCCCCACGGTGCTGATTTACGGCATCAGCATCACCAACTCGGTCGATAGCTTCATCGTCAACCAACTGGGTGGACCTTCCATCAACCGGTGGGTACTCGCCATCCTTTGCGTGGGCATTATGACCGGCGCGTTCGCCGTGGGCCGCAAGCCCATGCTGTGGCTGGCCCAGGTGCTGGTCTATCCGCTCATCTTCGCTTTGGCAGCAACGTCCATCTATCTCATCCCACGCTGGGATTTTCAGAGCTTCCTGCACTACGACAACGGTGAAGGCGACTTTGGAATCCTCAAGGGAATCCTGCTGATTCTGCCGGTGCTTGTATTTTCCTTTTCCCACATGGCGGCACTGTCTCAGTTCGCACTAGACATGCAGCCGGCCTATGGCGAGAAGACCGCCAAGCGCGTTGACCGCACGGAGATGCTTACCGCCATCTTGCTGGTGGTCTTTACCATGTTCTTTGTTTGGTCATGCGTCCTGGCTTTGGGCGCCGACGGAATGAATGAGGCGCTGGAACAAAACATTCCGGTACTGTCCTACTTCGCTAACGTCACCGGCACCCCGTTCATGGCCTACATGGCACCCGTTGTGGTCATGTGCGCCATCATCTCCTCCTACTTCGGCCACATGCTGGGCACCGAGGAAGGCACAGAGTACCTGCTGCGCCTAGCAGCGCCAAAGCTGGCTGAGCGCATCTCGCACCGCAGCCTGCTTAACATCATCTATCTCATCACCTTCGTTGGCACTACCCTGGTGGCGGTCTATAACCCATCCATCGTGTCGATGATTTCGGTCGTCGGTGGCATCTTCGTGGCTTTCCTCGTTTACCTGGTCCCGGTCTACATGTTCAAGAAGTTCGACGCTTATTCCAAGTTCAAAAATGACCCGTGGAACTACTTCGTATTCGGCATGGGAATCGTCATTATGGCGGTTACCGTGTGGAACATGTTCTAATTCTTATCTATCACTTCTTAAAAGTCGCTTTAAAGTTAGGAGTTTTATAGTCATATGCTTCGCTCTGATCTCAACAAGTTCCCTGATTACAAGCCCGGCAAGTCCGACGGCGACAAACTGAAGCTCTCCTCCAACGAAATCCCTAACCCGCCGCTTCCTTCCGTGCTCGAGGCAATGACGCGGGCGGCAGCGGAGACCAACCGCTACCAGATCGATGGCTGCCCAGAACTGACCACCGAGCTTTCTAAGTACCTGGGCGTTCCTGAAGATCACCTCACCATCGCAGCGGGCGCCTCGGCCATCGTTCAGCAGGCCATCGGAATGTCCTGCCACACTGGTGACGAAGTAATCTTCCCGTGGCGCAGCTTCGAGGCTTACCCGCTCTACGTGCGCATGGCCGGCGCGGAACCAGTGATGACTCCGCTTACCGAGGACGACCGCTTGGGCTTGGATGCCGTAATCGAGGCCATCACGGACAAGACCCGCGCCATCATCCTCTGCAACCCGAATAACCCAACCGGCACCACCATCACCAAGGGCGAGTTCCGTGACTTCATGGAGCGGGTTCCGAAGGACATCGTGGTTATCCTCGATGAGGCTTACTGGGAGTACAACGACGCGGAGGATACCCCGGACTCTGCCGAGGAGATTTTCAACTACCCGAACCTGGTGGGCGCCCGCACCTTCTCCAAGGCCTTCGGCCTTGCCGGTGCACGCGTGGGTTACGGCATCGCCTCCCCGGAGCTCATCCACGGCCTCAAGCTAATGACCATGCCGCTAACGGTTACCTACATGGCAGAAAAGGCTGCCATCGCAGCGCTTAACTCGGCAGAGGAGCTGCTTGCCCGCGTCGAAGAGACCAAGGTGCAGCGCGAGCGCGTAGCAGAGGCAATTGGCGCGCGCCCTTCCAAGGGCAACTTCGTTTGGATTCCACGCGGCGACGCCGAAGAGGTTGAACGCAAGCTTTCTGACGAAGGCGTCATCATTCGCCGCTACCTGGATGAAGGCGTTCGCGTTTCCATTACAACTGAGGAAGAAACAAACATCTTCTTGGCCGCCTGGGAGCGTGCGGGCATTCGCCCATACGGCGAATAATCGCCTTCTATCCCATCGCCCTTTCCCTACTTAGACGGCGGTTGCTCACCTGGAACCGTCGGCAGGAAATCTGCCAATAACGCCGCCAAACCCGTTTGAAACGGATCTTCCGCAAACGGGTTGGCGGCTTTTTGCTCTTTAGTTGCCGCAGCCGAAAGTTTTTCTTGCCATGCAGCACGAGCGCTGCGCAGATGCGGTGCTTCTATATCACCGTCTTCGGGAACCTCGAAGATTTCTTGGGGAGCATTGGCGTCGAAGGCGGAGCCGTAGATGAAGGACTCCAGCATGATGATCCGCGGCAGAATCTGCGCGGATTCGACGCCGGCAAATGCCAGTACCTCAGCTAATTTTTCGTACATTTTCACTGCCCGTGGAGCACCGGACACGGGGGTAGAAGCAATGACCTCCACCAGCGGATAGTGCCGCGCGAATACATCGCGGTAGGAACGCGCCCAGACCTCTAATGCGTAACGCACGCTCACCTCGCCCGCTAAGGCGGCGTCGAGAAGCGATGCGTCTACCTGCGCCATAACCGCATCCTCTACAAGGATGAGCAGCTCATGTTTGTTAAGTACATGGTTGTACAACGCACTCGGCCCCACCCCCACTTCGCGGGCAATTCGGGCCATTGTGAGTTTGGCATAGCCACTTTCCTCCACAATTTTTAAAGCGGCCTCGGCAATTTTCTCACGGTTTACCAGCGCCTTTGGTGGCCGACCTTTAGCGCGCGAAAAATTCATGGCTCAAACCTCTATCCAGAGTCACATTGATTCCTGTACAGTGACACGCAACACAAAATGAATGTTGTTCATTTTGCGCTGAGCTTTCAAACAATTTTCCCATAGACGTTTCCTCTGCACCGCGTAGAGGAAGATGTTCACCACTTCGCACAGGAGAACCCACCATGTTGTCATTATTTAGCAACGAATCCAACACCAACCCGGTCCTCGAGCGCGACGTTGTCGTCATCGGCGCGGGCCCTGCCGGCCTCATGGCAGCACGCACGCTGAAGAAGAAGGGCCTTTCCGTCGCAGTCTTGGAAGCCCGCGACCGCGTCGGCGGCCGTACTTGGAATGGCAAGGTCAAGGATGCCGAGGGTGTCGAGCACTTCGTGGAGCTGGGCGGACAGTGGATTTCCCCGGATCAGACGCGGCTCATCGAGCTCGTTGATGAGCTAGGACTCGAAACCTTCCAGCGCTACCGCGAGGGCAAGTCCATCTACGTTGCCCCAGACGGCACCCGCCACGAGTACGAGGGCACCGTCTTCCCCGCTTCCGAGAAGACCATCGCGGAGATGGACCGCCTCATCAAGATCATGGATGACCTCGCAGCCGAAATGGACCCGGCGCGCCCCTGGGCACACCCGCGTGCGAAGGAGCTGGACTCCATCTCCTTCCGCAAGTGGCTCGAAGGCTTGTCTGATGACCCGGAGGCAATCGACAACGTCTCCATCTACGTCGCCTCGGGCATGCTCACCAAGCCTTCCTATGCTTTCTCCACCCTGCAGGCAGTCCTGATGGCTGCTTCCGCGGGCTCCTTCTCCAACTTGGTCGACGAGGACTTCATCCTGGACCGCCGCGTGGTCGGCGGCATGCAGTCCGTGTCTCTGACCATGGCCGAAGAGCTAGGTGAGGATGTTTACCTCGGCACCCCTGTGCGCGAGCTGCACTGGGCCGAGGTTGACCCAACCACCGCTGATGACCTCAACAAGGTCGCAGCCGACGTTCGCAACGGCGTGCCGAACAACGGCGAGGCCCGCGAGGTCATCGCCTACTCCGAGAAGGTCACCGTGAAGGCGCGCTACGCCGTGCTCGCGGTTCCACCAAACCTGTACAACCGCATCTCTTTCGTTCCGCCGCTGCCACGAGACCAGCAGATCGTGCACCAGCACATCTCCATGGGCTTGGTCATCAAGGTCCACGCCATCTACGACAAGCCTTTCTGGCGCGAAGAGGGCCTTTCCGGCACCGGCTTCGGCGGCGGCCGTTTAGTTCAGGAGGTCTACGACAACACCAACTACGGCAAGAACTTTGCTGCCTCTGCCGAGGGCGAAGAAGACCAGTACGGCACTTTGGTTGGCTTCGTCTCCGACGTTTATGCCGAGGAAATGTGGCACCTGCCTGAAGAAGAGCGCAAGGAGCGCATACTTTCTGCCATGGCGGACTACCTGGGCCCGAAGACCAAGGAGCCAATCGCGTTTTACCTCTCCGACATGGCCGCTGAGGAGTGGACCCGCGGCGCCTACGCCACCTCTTATGACCTGGGCGGCCTATCCCGCTGGGGCCACCTGCAGAACGAGCCGACCGGCTCCATCTACTACGCCTGCTCCGACATCGCTGCCGAGGGCTACCAGCACGTCGACGGTGCTATCCGCCAGGGCGAGCTCGTCGCCCAGGAGATTGCCGATAAGGGTTAAATATTGTCTGCTTCTGATTTTGATCGCCGCGCAGCCACCGGACATATCTTGGTGGGCTACGTTGCTACGGACTATGGCAAGGACGCGCTCCGCTTGGGCATCGCCCTTGCTAAGACCCGCAACGTCAACCTTGAGATCGTCATGGCCGCGCCGGCCAATAATTCCTTCTCCGGTGTCTACCCGCACGACCGCGGATACAGTTCCATCCTGGAAGAACAGATTGCAGGTTGGTTACAGGAGGCGCTGGGCGAAGTCCCCAGTGACATCCGCGCCACCGCCCGAATCGTCCCCGGCGAGTCTGAAGCCGAAGCGCTCAATCGCGCGGCGGAAGAACTGGACTGCGACATGATCGTGGTTGGTGCGCGCAAGGGCGGCCTTTTTGGCCGCTTCCAAATGGGTACTGCGGTCAACACGTTGTTGCACTCCGGTACTGTCCCTATCGCTCTCGCGCCACGCGGCTACTCCTACCCCGGTCCAATTAGCCGCATCACCGTCATGTTTGGTCCGCGCCCAGGCACCACGGACGTCATCGCAATTGGTTTGGACCGCGCGCGGCGCCGTCGCCTTCCGCTGCGACTGCTTTCGCTCGTGCTGCCTGGCGAGTCCGATCTGCATGGCCTCGGCACCGACGTTCCCAATGCGGTACGCGCTTATGCCAACCGCAAGCTGGGCGATATCGCCGAAGAAATGCTCTCGGCTGGTTACGCCACAACCGACGTCGCCACTGGGCGCGACGTCGAAGCCGCAATGGAAAACGTCACCTGGCAAGACGGAGAGCTCGCCGTGGTTGGCTCTTCTCGCCTCGCGGTTCCCGGCCGGCTCTTCTTGGGTGGCACGGCGTCGCGAATGCTGCGCTCCATTCCCGTTCCCATGGTCGTCGTACCAGCCGGCTACATGCACGCCGGCGCCGACCACGAAGCGATCTAGCAGACGCTTTCGCCCAGATCGCTTCCTACCACCAGACCGTATTTCCTAGTTCTTTTTGAAAGGCGGTGAGTAGTCATGACTAGTGCCACTCCTGCACCACCGATTCAGCCCACGCCAGGAAGCGGCGATAACATCGCTTCCACCAAGGGCCTGGCTACCGGGCGCGTCGGCTTACTCGGCGCAGTCGTCATCGGCATCAGCTGCATCGCGCCGACCTATACGCTGACTTCGGGACTTGGCCCCACCATTTCCGCGGTGGGCGAGTTTGTTCCGGCGGTCCTCCTTTTGGGATTCATCCCGATGCTCCTGGTGGCCTTTGCCTACCGTGAGCTCAACAATGCGGTTCCGGATTCCGGTACCTCATTTACTTGGGCCACCAAAGCCTTTGGTCCCTGGGTGGGCTGGATGGGCGGATGGGGCCTTATTACTGCCACCATCCTGGTGCTCTCGAACCTTGCCGCAGTCGCCGTGGACTTCTTCTATCTCCTCCTTGCCCAGATAGCAGGCCGCCCCGAAATTGCAGACCTAACGCGCAATCTCTGGATCAATATCCCCACCACGATGGTCTTCATCGCCATCGCAGCCTGGGTTTCCTACCGTGGCCTAGATTCCACGCAGAAGCTGCAATACGTGCTGGTTGCCATCCAGATCATGGCCATTGTGGTCTTTGACATTGTGGCCATCGTGCGCGCTTATAAGGGCGGTGGATTCGACTTCACCCCGATTTCAGTTTCATGGTTTAATCCGCTGGAAATCGGCAACTTTTCCCTCATCGCGGCCGGCATTTCCTTGTCCATCTTCATGTTCTGGGGCTGGGACGTCACGCTGACGATGAACGAGGAAACAAAGAACCCAGAAAAGACTCCGGGGCGCGCTGCAACCATCACGGTCTTGGTCATCATCAGCCTCTACATTCTGACGGCCTTGGCTGTCATCACGTGGGCAGGAACGGGTGATGAAGGCCTGGGTGCCGGCAACCCGGAGAACCAGGAATCGATCTTCGCCGCGCTCTCCTCCCCTGTGCTGGGCTCGGCCGCCCTGCTTATCTACGTCGCGGTGCTCTCCAGTTCCTTCGCCTCGCTGCAGTCCACGATGGTGGGCCCCGCCCGTACGCTGCTGGCGATGGGATACTACAAGGCGTTGCCGCCGGTCTTTTCCAAGATCAGCCCCAAGTTCCGCACGCCGTCTACGGCCACGATTGCCTCCGCTATTGCAGCGGGCGGTTTCTACACGGTCACGCGCATCCTGTCTGAGAACGCGCTGTGGGATACCATCTCCGCGCTCGGTCTCATGATCTGCTTCTACTTCGGCATCACGGCGGTGGCCTGCATCTGGTACTTCCGCCACGAGCTTTTCAGCAGCGTGCACAACATCATCTTCAAGTTCATCTTCCCCCTGCTGGGTGGTGGATTCTTGCTGCTGATGTTCTTTATCACCGCATTCGACTCGCTTAGCCCGGAATACGGTTCCGGTTCCTCTATTTTCGGGGTGGGCACCGTCTTCGTTCTGGGCATGGGAATTCTGTTACTCGGCGCCGTATTAATGCTGTTCACGCGCTTTGCCCATCCGGATTTCTTCAAGGGCCGCACATTGAAGCGGATAACGTCCGGCGAAGACTCTCAATTGCCGCTAGTTTAGAGGCTAGCCCTATTTCAACCTAGTTCACTATTAGGCTCCAAAAAGAGCTGGATCACACAATAAGGAGAATTAATGTCTAACACTTACCGAGTTCAAAACCCTGCTACCGACGAGATCGTCGAGACCTTCGACTCCGCCACCGACGCCGAGGTAGAAGGCGCACTGGCGAAGGCCGCCGCAGCCTACCGTGAGTGGAGTGCGCGCCCGATGTCCGAGCGCGCGGAAATCGTTGCTCGCGCCGCCAGCCTCTTTGCGGAGCGCAAGGAGGAGCTGGCCAAGATTGCCGCGGAAGAGATGGGCAAGCCAATTTCCGAGGGCATCGAGGAAGCAGAGTTCTCAGCGGCCATCATCAAGTACTACGCCGATAACGGCGAGGAATTCACCAAGGATCAGCCGATTCCGGCTTCTGCCAATGGCACTGCGGTAATCCGCCGCCTGCCCATCGGCCCGCTGCTTGGCATCATGCCGTGGAACTTCCCCTACTACCAGATTGCCCGCTTCGTGGGCCCGAACCTGGTCCTCGGCAACACCATCGTCCTAAAGGATGCAGAAATCTGCCCTCGCTCCGCACTCGCCGTGCAGAAGATCATGGATGACGCCGGCATTCCGGAAGGCGTGTACAACAACATCTTCGCCACCCACGATCAGATTTCCACCATCATCGCGGATCCACGCATCCAGGGAGTTTCCCTGACTGGCTCCGAGCGCGCCGGCGCCATCGTGGGTGCCCAGGCAGGCCAAAACCTGAAGAAGGCAGTGCTCGAGCTCGGTGGATCCGATCCTTACATTCTTCTCGATACCGACGACGTCAAGGAAGCAGCCAAGCTGGCGTGGACGACCCGCATGTACAATACGGGCCAGGCCTGCAACTCCAACAAGCGCATGATTGTCATGGAGGACATCTACGAGGAGTTCGTGGCTGAGCTGACCAAGCTCGCACAGGCAGCAAAGGCAGCGCCTGCCGACGCCCAGGGCGAAGGCACCTACTCCTGCCTGTCCTCGCGTGCGGCTGCGGAGACCCTGCACGATCAGATTCAGCGCGCGGTGAAGGAAGGCGCTTCCTTGCGCGCTGGCGGCGAGCTGGCGGACAAGGGTGCTTTCATCTCCCCCGCCGTTATCACCGACATTCCAGTCGGCTCTGACATCTACTACGAGGAGTTCTTCGGCCCAGTTGCTGTGGTCTACAAGGTTTCCTCCGACGAGGAAGCGCTCGAGCTGGCTAACAACACCCAGTTCGGCCTGGGCGGCACCGTCTTTTCCAAGGACACCGAGCGCGCAGCCGCCATCTCTCGCCGCCTCGAGGTGGGCATGGCCAACGTCAACACCCCGGCCGGTGAGGGCGAAGAGCTGCCTTTCGGCGGCGTGAAGCGCTCTGGCTTCGGCCGTGAGCTCGGCCCATTGGGTATGGACGAGTTCGTCAACAAGCAGATGTACTACGTCGAGAACTAATCTCTTCAACGACATCGCTGCAGGTTAGAAACGAATAAAAGGGAGGGCGGCTTCCAGCTCCGCACTGCGGAATCTGGAAGCCGCCCCTTTTCTATTTCGACGGCCTGTAAGTCAGTGCTGCCTAGGTACTCCTACTGCTGCGAAGAGCCTGCGGAAGAACCGGTGGAGGAACCATTAGAAGAACCACCGCCTGGAGCACACGCGTCATAGAACACGCCACCCAGAAGGAGTCCGGCGGCTATGAGTGCCAGTCCGGCGCGTCCCGTCAAGTTCGTTCTATTTTTCTATGCGCTGCGCTGATAGTCAGGCCCGGTTGGAAAAATAAATTCCGGTATTACTTTTGGCAAACACCCCTGCCCCATTACGTTGTTGGCAGTTCCGCTTGAAGGAACTCAGGATTCGTACTCCTAGCCCCATGCTGGGGCAGGTTATGTTTGTCTGCGTTCCTTCTGCCTTGGGGCAGTGGAACTAGTCGCTGGCTTCGGTATGGCTTGTTTTCGTCCCTGTCTGAAAATGATCCGGGGGGTGATGCCGCCGAAGGCAGTGGCATACTCCAGACTGCTAATAGGAACCTGACCCGCACAGAATGTGCGAGGTCTCAAAGTAATGTGGATGCCAGCGTGAAGTATGTCCGACCACCAGCGATGAAATAAGTCCCATACTCATTCAATTCGCTAGGAGGTCTGGCATGACCTACGACTATGTCATCGGCATGGACGTCGGTAAATACTTTCACCACGCTTGCGTCTTAGATATCGACGGCACCCGGGCCTGACCCCCGGAAAGTGGACACGTCGGGGGTTAGCTAT
>NZ_KV788601.1:0-5575 GCF_001807365.1 Corynebacterium sp. HMSC06G04
CTACTCAGACGGAACAAAACCTGGGACACTTCAGTCTCTCCTATCCATCTTCACACTCCTTCCACCTGAAGTGTTTGAAGTGGAAATCTTCAATTATGGTAGCCTTACCTAAACTAGGTATAATCTTTATACTTTCCGAAGGGAGTCTCTGCCGCTGCAAACACCAGCCCTGAACGGGATTCGGTCTCAACCAACGGTGGTACCGCTGGGGCATCGGCCAGCACCAGCTGAATCCGCAGGGGCGAACCACTAATTTCCATGGTGCAGACGGCAGCGTCCGATTGCAACTTTGGTGCAGATGTATCGCAGCGCCATTCGCTTCAACGGCCTGGAGGCCGCAAATGAATCGGATGTGCTGCGTATCTACCGCTAGAAACCGCAGCACATTGGAGACCAGCCGCCAAAATGGGCGAGGTTTAGAAGATGAGAAGCGAGGGCCGAGACGAATGTTAGTCCGAAGTTGAAGGTGGCTGCGAGGTTGAAATCCATCCGGAAATATCGCGAAGTTCTGGGAATTTCCCTTCCCATCGCTGGAGTACAACTCGCCGGAGTTGCATTGACCACCACGGACGTATTGATGCTGCAGTCCGTGGGCGTACTGGCGATAGCCGGCGGCGGCCTAGCGATGCAGCTTTACAACCAGATCCGCACGATGTGCGTGGGCATGGTGACGGCCGGGGCAAATCTTGTGGCTGAAGCAGCAGCAAAAATGGAAAAAGAGAAAACCTCTTGTCAAAATTGCGAGGCGGGAGCAGAACAGATCCGGCGGGCTGTGCGCTCCTCCTTCGCGGTGGCCACTGGCACTGCAATTCTCGGCGCGTTACTGGTCATCGCCCTAGGCGGATTGGTCCTTGTTCTGCCCATCGACAAGCACGTTGCCCAACTCACCTTCGCCATGACCCTTGCGCTCGCACCCGGGTTAGTCCCGATGATGTGGCTCAACGTCCTGCGCCAATTCGCCGTGGGCATGCGAAAACCCGGCTCCCTGTTAACCATCACGCTGATATCGATATTTATAAATATCGCATTGAACTGGTTATTTATGACATGGGCAGCCTCGGATCACTGGAAGGTAGCGGGCATCGGGCTTTCTACAACTGTCATCCAACTGCTTACCTTCCTGGCCTTCCGGATTGTGGTACTGCGCATTCCCGAGCTACAGCCCTATTTCCACATCCTTCCGTGTAAAGGAGATGGGGAGACTATCTGCCGCCTCGTCCGCCTCGGGGTACCAGTCAGTCTGACCTATGGCTCGGAGGCTGCAATAACAACCATCGCCGGTTTAGTGATGGGGACCTTTAGCCCACAGATGCTAGCGGCGCACAATATTGTGAACCAACTGGCGTACATCGTTTACCAAGTGTGCATCGGCTTTTCTCACGGCGGCTCGGTGCTGATCACAAGGGCTCGGGCCGAGAGTGCCGACTCAGTGCGCGAGATTACCCGACGCATATTGTTCGTCGTGGTCACGTATCTGGGAATAATGGGCGCGCTGTGGCTTCTGTTGGGCAGGTGGGTACTGCATCCTTTCTTAAAAGAGGCAGATCCCACCACCTTTCACATTGCCGTCCTGCTCCTATGTCTCGCGGTACTGCAACAGTTCGCCAAAGGAATCCAAAACGTGGCAGTGGGCCTACTGAGAGGCCTGAAAGACACCACCTCAGGGCTACGCTGCACCCTCGTCGGGTACTGGCTGGTTGGCGTCCCCGGGATTCTGATATTTGGAAAGCTCCTCGGATGGGAAGGATATGGCGTCTGGTTAGGACTCATCATGGGTTTCGCAACCACGGCGGTACTGCTGCTACGCACATATTCCCGCCGACTGAATGAACTGACTTAACGGGAATGTTGGGGGGTAAAAGTTTCATCACCCATTGTAGATAAACAAAGGTATGGCTAACCTAATAGATCCACTTGGAAGAAAGGATTGCCTTGTCCCTCACGACAACTAGGGCTCGCGGTTTTAAAACCCCACGCGCCCCTCACCACCGAATGGCCCGCGTAGTCGCCTCAGCCGTCACCGCCACTGCCCTCCTTATGACCGCTGCCTGCAGCACTAACGATGAACAACAGACCGCAGATGACGGAGAAAAGCAACAGATCACCGACATTCTCGGGCGCGAAGTCGAGGTCCCGAAGAACGTCGATCGGGTCCTCATGGGCGGGCAACGGATGCTTTACACGACATCCATCCTCAACAAAGAAAACCCGCTCCAGGGCATCGTTGCCTGGCCAGATGACCTGGAGCAGAACGACCCTGGCACGTACAAGAAGTACGAACAGAAATTCTCAGAGATCGAAGATATTGAGCAAACTGGTGAAGTTTACGACGGCTCGATGTCCGTTGAGCAAGCTTTGAATTCCCGTCCAGATGTCTTCATTGTCTCCGCAAGCAGCTTCGAAGCCGCCCAGGATGCTGGCATCGTAGACGGTCTAGAAAAGGCCGGAATCCCCACGGTTACCGTCGATTACTTTACCGACCCGGTGAAGAACACCGCACCGAGCGTGCGCTTGCTCGGCAAGGTACTCGGCCACGAGAAGGAAGCGGAAGAGTATGCCGAGTTCTATGAGTCCAAGGTGAACATGGTTCAGGAGCGCCTAGAAAAAGCCAAGGCCACCCCCACACCGACCTTCCTCTGGCGAGCTCCCGGCTACTTCGACTGCTGCTCTACCTTCGCTAAGTCCAACCTAGCCCAAATTGTTAACGCAGCGGGTGGCGAAAACGTGGGCGACGATATGATCGACGCCAAGCAGGGGCAAGTCTCTCCCGAGGCGCTAGCTGAAAAAGACCCAGACGTCATCATCGCCACCGGCGCAGACTGGACCGGCGCCAAGCAGCAGCCAAAGAAGAATGGCTTTGTACCCCTGGGCTACGACGAGTCCACCGAACAGGCAGCCAAAGACTTCCAACGCGTTGTTGACGGGCAACCTGTCCTTAAGGAAATGCGGACGGTCAAGAACAAGCGGGCCTACGCTGCGTGGCATCACTTCTACGACTCCCCATACAACTACCTAGCCATCGAGTGGTTTGCCAAAGCCATGCACCCCGACCTGTTTTCCGATGTCGACCCGCAGGCCGATTTGGAAGAACTACATGAAAAATTCCTCCCTGTGGAGGCTAGCGGCACCTTCTGGACTGGTTTGCCATGAGCCACGGAGCACGAGCGCAATCAATTGCCACCGGAAGCGAGGTGGACGACCAAAACTCTACCCCGCAACGGCAACGCCCCCGGTCAAACTGGTACCGAACAGCTAGCAGGCGAAAGGTAGCGATCATCGCAGGGCTTACGGCCCTGCTATGCGTCACCATTGCCATAGATTTCCTCATCGGCAGCAGTTTGAACGCAAATGAGGCGCTCTACGTGCTCTTTCACCCCAGCGATTCCCGCCCAATTGACTGGCAGATCATCTTTGATATACGTCTGCCTATGACCGTCACAGCGGTGCTCATCGGTGGCACCCTCGCTGCTGCCGGCGCAGAGATGCAAACCATCTTGGATAACCCCTTGGCAGAGCCCTATACGCTGGGCATTTCCGCCGCTGCGAGCTTTGGCGCAGCCTTTGCCACCGTCTCAGGATTCACCGCGGCGGGAATCGGGGCAGCGCTGGGAATGGCGGGCAGTGCTTGGGTCTTCGCCCTCGCGGCCTGTGCGGTGATCGTCCTATTCTCTCGGTCAAAGAGCTCTGGTACCGAGGGAATGATTCTGCTGGGCATAGCCATCGTGTTCCTCTTCGATGCTCTACTAGCGCTAATGCAGTACCTCGCCTCGCAGACCCAATTAGAGCAGGTGGTTTTCTGGACCTTGGGCAGCCTTACGCGCGCTACGTGGCCTCAGATCGGCCTTCTCGCGGTCATCTCACTAATCGGAATTGCTTACTTCTACCGCAATGCGTGGACGCTGACCGCGTTTCGAATGGGCGACGACCGCGCTAGGTCCATGGGTATCAATATCCCAAAGCTGCGCACGTACACGCTGGTGGGAGTCTCCCTTATGGCGGCAACTGCCGTTTCGATGGCCGGGACAATTGGTTTCATCGGACTCGTCGGCCCACATATCGCCAGGATGCTCGTTGGTGAGGACCAACGCTTCTTCCTCACCACGTCCATCATCTCAGGTGCGCTTTTGCTGACCTCAGCCTCAGTGGTATCCAAGCTGATCCAGCCTGGGGCGATTCTGCCTGTCGGCATCATCACCGCGATTGTGGGCGTTCCCGTGTTCGTCGTCCTCATTGTTTTGCGACGCCGCCCCCGAACTGTCTCCTCAACCTAATGATCGCCTCTCCCAGTACTTCCTGCCCCAGAAAGGACCCCCTCGTGGAACAACCGCCCACGGTTCCGCCAGAACCCACACTCCGGGTAGATAACCTGTGCTTTTCCCATGGAGACGAACAGATACTGAATGACGTATGTCTCCCAAAGATCGAAGCTGGAACCGTCACCGCCCTCGTCGGCCCTAATGGCGCTGGTAAGTCGACTTTGCTGCGCTGCATGGCTAACCTATGCCGATTCAGCGGCGACGTCACTGGGCCCGAGGCAGTATATTTGCCACAGGATCCCCCGCCGGAAAGCACCCTTACCGTATTCGAATCGGTACTTCTGGCACTCCAGCATTCCCGGACGGGATTCAGCGGACTACGGGTAGCCACATCCACACAGGACCGAGTCAGCTCGGTCCTCACGCGGCTGGGGCTAGAAGACCTAGAATCCCGAACAATGTCCCAGCTCTCCGGCGGCCAGCGTCAATTAGTAAGCTTCGCCCAGGCCATCGTATGCCGGCCGCAGGCATTACTACTGGACGAGCCAACCAGCGCTCTTGACCTAAGAAATCAGCTCATCCTCATGGAGCATATTCGCGCCTATGCAGCTGAAGCACCCGCGGCGGTCGTGGTTTCGATGCACGATCTTTCACAAGCAGCGCGCTTCGCTCACCGCATTGCGGTACTCCACGCGGGCACTGTATACGCACACGGAGCAGCTAAGGACGTGTTAACCGCAAAAATGTTGCGTGAAGTCTACCGCGTAGATGGAAAAGTCACCCTTACTGATGACGGTTCTGCAGCAATCACCACATCCAGAGCCATATAAGGGGCTTGAAGTGCCCCGAGTTTTGTTCCTAGGCATGTTCCTTGATTTCTATTATTCCCTGTTGCGGGTTCTTCTTCCACAATTCGGTTTCCACCTCGGCTGGGGTTCGATATCCCAGGCTTTGGTGGAGCCTTACCTCGTTCCACCATGACACCCACTCGAACGTCGCGATTTCTACCTCGACAACATCATTCCACCTGCGAGTATGGATGAGCTCATTCTTGTAAGAGCCGTTAACGTTTTCAGCTAGAGCATTGTCATTTCAGTCACCGACGGTCCCAGTGGAAGCGGCAATCCCGTGCTGGGCGAGACGCTGGTTGTAGACAACGCTGACGTACTATAAGCCGTGATCCGAATGGTGAATAAGGCCTGTTGTTTCCTTCGCGCTCACAATCGCTTGGTTGAGTGCTTGCAGCGGTAATACCTCGGTGCGCATCGAGTCCGATAATGCCCATCTGAAGTGTCCCAGGTTTTGTTCCGTCTGAGTAG
>NZ_KV788602.1:0-23752 GCF_001807365.1 Corynebacterium sp. HMSC06G04
CGGATTGCCCCTACCAACTACGCCGAAACGGCACCGGATGACGCCAGCATCTCGCTCGTCCGCCGGGAACGGCTAGTTATCGTTGGAGGGACACCTTTTGGCGGCCGTTGCGGGGTCTGCCGCAGTGGAGGTAGACGTCGTAACGTCCCAGCGCGCGGAGCCGAAATCTTTTGATGTGCACATGGAAGGCGACCGCGTAAATGAGGACGGGGCATCGCGCCAGTCGGAGGTTCGCGTGGGCTTCGATCTATCGTTCCCGGATACCCCCGAGGGCAACCAAGCGCGCAAGCTCGTGGACAACCTGATTCGCATCTCTCATGAGAAGGACTGCACGGTATCGCGCACGGTTGAGAACTCCACGCAAGTGACGTTTAGGAACGACTCAAAATAGTTTCCCGAAGTAAAAGCGCGACATGCGGTTGCACTCCGGGAATGCCCCAAGACCTCCTGCTATGGTGCAATTGTTAACTACTGTGACAAATGTGATTACTGCAGGAGCTCAACATGTCACCATCTTTCTCCCGTCGCGGCCTCTTAAAGGTCAGCGCTCTCGCCCTGACCGCAGGCGCCATCGGTTCTGCCGTTCCGAATGCAGCGGCGCTTGGACCGGTGCGCGGCACCATCATCGACTTCGCCGTCGGTGTTCCTTCCGCCGCAGGCATCAAGCGCGCGGGCCATCTCGGCGCCATCCGTTATGTTTCCAAGCGTCGCCCCGGCGCCGAATCCTGGATGACCGGCAAGCCCGTCACCTTGCAGGAAACCAAGGCTAACGCCGCGCAGGGCTTGGCGACGGCCTCCATCTACCAGTTTGGCCGTGCCGAAACCGCCGATTGGAAGCAAGGTGCCGCAGGTGCAGCCATCCACGCCCCGCAGGCTATTGCCCTGCACAGGGCAGCAGGCGGACCGACCAATCGCCCGATTTACATCGCGATTGACGATAACCCGACCCGCGCCCAGTACGACCAACAGATCAAGCCTTACCTACAGGCCTTTAGCCGCCTGCTTTCGGCAGCGGGCTACCAGACCGGCGTATACGGCAACTACAACACGATCGAGTGGTGCGTGCGCGATGGAATCGGCTCCTTCTTCTGGATGCACGATTGGGGTTCGAACGGCAAGATCCACCCACGCACCACGATTCACCAGCTGCCGGGCAACATGCAGCGCACCATCGACGGCGTGACCGTGGACATCAACGAGGTCTACGCCCGCGACTGGGGCCAATGGATGCCGGGTCAGAAGGCCCCGAAGGCCCCTGCTGCGCCAGCCAAGCCTTCCGCACCGAAGCCGGCCGCACCGGCACAGCCGGGCAACATCCCGGGTATCTCCCCGCAGTCTTCTGATGCGATGGGTGCGCTTAGCTCCCAGGTAGAGCACGCGGTGCCAGGCATGCGCCTGCCGCGAGTAAACCAGAACGGCATCTCCTACGGCGGCTCTTCCGTCTCCCAGGATCAAATCAAGGGAGCCATCGACCTAGCTTCTACTATTCAGAACGCTTTGAAGTAGCGCTTTCAGATTGAGCCGACGAGGTCGGCTCTTTCTTTTTGTCCTTCTTTTTCTTGTCGCTCTTCTTGCCGGCGTCGGTAGGCTCCTTGCTCTTATCCCCGCGCTTGGCCTTGCCACCGTCTTTACTCTGGCCCTTATCAGAGCCCTTCTTCTCAGACTTCGGCAGAGTCGAGGTCACGGTGATGGTCGTCTTGGAGGCAGGCGCAGAAGACTTCGAAGGACTTACAGGAGCAACGCTCTCACCGTTGAGCGCCTTTTGGTAGCGATCAGTACCCTTACGCAGGTTACTGCCCGTTACCTCGTCTTTCACAAAGTCCGTGAGATCATCGGCGCTACCATAGGTGGTAGCTGCAACAACGAAGTTCTTGCCAAAGGAAACCGAAGAGTGCAGGGTCTTGTCATTTGACCAGCCCCACTTGGTGCCCACTACATTTTGCAGTTTCGCCGTGCCGTAGTCCTGCTCGTATCCGTCTTCCGAGATGGGATCGGCGTGGGCCATCGCCACCAGGACCGGGTGGGTGGGGTTATCTTCCTTCAGCTGCACCACGAAGCGCACCACGTCATACATGGAGGTCACCGAGGTTCCCCATTGCTCACCGGCCTTCGTGGCCTGCAATCCATATTCCTTTGCCACGGAGTCAATGGAATTCGGGTACTTCTCAAAGAGTTCTTCTGCGCTTGTATCTGAGGAGCTGGCGATCATGTCTAAGGCTTCGTATTTATCCTCAAAGCTTCCCTTTTCGAGCACGTAGGTTGCGATATACAGCTTGATAAGGCTCAATGCTGGGCGCGGCTCATGCTCATTTGCCGTTGCCATACGCATTCCATCGCCGATGCGGTAGTAGCTCAGCTGCTGGTCTTTATTACCCTCGAGGAACTGACTGACGTCATCGGGGACGTCGGAAAGCGCAGGCTCCCCCAGCTCATGCCGAAGGTCGGACGCAGACGCATTGCTTGCCGACGCCGAGGCGGCCTTACTATCGTGCTGCTGCGACGGTGTACATGCGCACAACAGGCCGCCGGCGAGTGAAAACGCGGCGAGGGCGGTACCGACCTTCATCGGCACCGCCTTCGTTTTAGACAAAGAATCGAGCACGCATTAGATAATACTCAGTACTCTGCCAGGTTTAGTGGTTGACTGGGGCCTCCACGCCAACGCCGGTCAGAGACCGTACCTCCATCTCTGCGGACAGATCCTCAAAGTCATCCGGCGGGGTCAGGATGGAAACCAACCAGCCTGCGATGAATGCCAGCGGAATGGAAACCAGGCCCGGATTCGACAGTGGGAACAGCGCCCAATCCGCGTTCGGGAACATCGAGGTCTCAGAACCAGATACTGCCGGGGAGAAGAAGATGAGCAGCAGGCAGGAGATGACGCCGGTGTACATGGACGCCACCGCACCGGCCGTGTTGAAGCGACGCCAGTAAAGCGAGTACAAGATAGTCGGAAGGTTTGCAGAAGCCGCGACGGCGAAGGCAAGAGAGACCAAGAACGCGACGTTTTGAGTCATGGCCAGAATGCCCAGGATGATGGCGGCGATGCCGAGGACTACGACCGTAACCTGCGAGACACGGACCTGCTCCGCCTCGGTGGACTCTCCCTTACGAATAACCGCGTGGTAGATATCGTGCGCGATAGATGCAGACGCGGTAATCGCCAGACCTGCAACTACTGCCAGCACCGTGGCGAATGCAACCGCCGAGATGACAGCCATGAATACCGAGCCGCCAAGCTCTAGCGCCAGAAGCGGCGCTGCGGCATTGGCCCCGCCCGGCGCGGCCAGGATGCGGTCCGGGCCCACGAGTGCCGCGGCACCGTAGCCCAGGATGAGGGTCATCAGGTAGAAAGCACCGATAATGACGATTGCCCAGGTCACGGAACGGCGTGCCTCAGTTGCAGTCGGAACCGTGTAGAAGCGCATGAGCACGTGCGGCAGGCCGCCAACGCCGAGCACCAGAGCGATACCGAGGGAAACGAAGTCCAGCTTGGTGGTCAAAGTCTTTCCATACTTTAAGCCTGGTTCCATGATTTGAGAAGCTTCGTAGCCCTTCTCTTGGAGGTAATCCGAGCCCGCATGCATATCGACGGCGTCGGAGAACAAGGTGCTAAAGCCGCCCTTCACCGCAATGAAGGTCATGATGCACATCGCCACGACGCCGGTGACCAAGAGGACCGCCTTGATCATCTGCACATAAGTAGTGCCCTTCATACCGCCCACCAGAACGTAGACGATCATCAAAACACCCACGATGCCAACCACGACCGCCTGCCAGGTGAAGTCATGGATATCCAAAAGCACCGACACCAGGGAGCCTGCGCCGGCCATCTGCGCAATCAGGTAGAACAGCGAGACAAAAAGCGTAGAGATGGACGCCGCCACGCGTACCGGGCGCTGCTTCAAACGGAAGGACAACACGTCTGCCATGGTGAAGCGACCAACGTTACGCATCGGCTCGGCAACCAGCATCAACGCCACCAGCCAGGCCACGAAGAAGCCGACAGAATACAAGAATCCGTCATATCCGTTGAGAGCGACCGCGCCGACGATACCGAGGAAGGAAGCGGCAGAAAGATAGTCACCCGAAATGGCCAAACCGTTCTGGCGGCCAGAGAAGGTGCCACCACCGGTGTAGAAGTCCGAGGCCTTCTTCGTGGTCTTTCCTGCCCTTAAAACCACCCACATGGTGATGACAAGAAACGCACCAAAAACGGCGATGTTGAGCACCGGGTTTCCGGAGCCTTCTTGCGCTGCCTCAGCAGCTAGGTTGAAGGTCAGCATAATCTATCCCTCCAATGCCTCACGAATAGCTGCTGAACGCGGCTCAATTTTCTTGTTGGCGTACTTGACGTAGATCCACGTAATCGCGAACGTGGTGACAAATTGGGCGAGCCCGAATACGAGCCCCACGTTCCACCCACCGCCAATTTCGGTGCCCATGAATCCAGGCGCAAAGACGGCAGCCAACACGTAGATGACGTACCACAGGAAGAAGGCAATGGTCATCGGGAAAGTGAAGTTACGATATGCACCGCGTAACTGCTTAAACTGCGGGCTATCGCGCATCTCGATGAAGTCCTGCGCTGTCGGTTCGCGGCGCTCGAGCATCGAGGTAGGTGCGCTAGTCATGTCGCTCTCCTTGGGTTCTCAAGATTCCACACGAAAGTGATTAATGAACCACACGAGATAGAGATAGTGTGATGAATCACGTTTCGCCTTACGAGTAAGTTACCCAATTCACATTGCGAGGTTGTAAAGCTTGCCAATCGATTTTTGATTAGCAAGCCTTAGCTACCCCCTAACCCCATTGCTTACTGCACTTTTTAAAGCGTGAAAAGTACCCC
The DNA here is from genome assembly GCF_001807365.1 of Corynebacterium sp. HMSC06G04. Taxonomy (NCBI): domain Bacteria; kingdom Bacillati; phylum Actinomycetota; class Actinomycetes; order Mycobacteriales; family Corynebacteriaceae; genus Corynebacterium; species Corynebacterium sp. HMSC06G04. The sequence continues at coordinate 4,850 of NZ_KV788602.1, forward strand.
CATATCTTTCAACGCTCGAGTTTGCAAACATTGCGAAAGTCCACATGGCAAGAAAAGGCGGCAGAGAACTATGCCGTTCCCTGCCGCCTCTAGGCCGTTTTCTGAGGGCCGAAAGGCCCGCTTTAACGTTTAACCCGGAAACTCACGCGGGTCCTTGTACAAGCGCCCAGCCGCGCCGTTATCGAGGGCGTCGATTGCCGCAATGTCATCGTGGCTAAGCTCCAGCTGCGCGGCCGCCAAATTCTCCTCGAGGCGCTCACGCTTGGTGGATTTCGGGATTACGGAAATCCCCTTGGCTAGAAGATAGGCGATTGCTACCTGTCCCGGGGTTGCCTCAAGGCGCTGCGCCACATTCTTGATCTCCGCATTGTTAAGGACCTCTCCCCTCGCCAGCGGCGACCATGCCTCTGTAACAATGCCATGTTCATCATGGAATTCTCGCAACTCCGGCTGGGTAAACCCCGGATGCAGCTCCACCTGGTTCAACACTGGAACGATACCCGTTCGCGCGATGATCTCCTGCAGCGTTTCCTCGTAGAAGTTAGCCACGCCGATGGAAGCGATCTGCCCCATGCCCTGCAGACGAGCCATCTCCTCAAAGGTCTCCACATAGAGTCCAGCCTGTGGCCACGGCCAGTGGATCAGGTAGAGGTCTAGGTAGTCCAGCTGCAGCTTTTTCAGCGATTCAGTAAATGCTGCGTCTACCCCCTTCGCCCCGTGGCTGTCATGCCAGACCTTGGAGGTGATGAAGAGCTCATCACGGGTGACGTCACCGGCGCGCATCGCATCATTTAGGGCCTGGCCTAGCTCTGCCTCGTTCTCATACAAGGTTGCAGTATCGAAATGGCGGTAGCCGAGCTCGATGGCTTCACGTACCGCCGTGATACATTCCTGACCCGTCATCTTGTAGGTGCCCAGACCAAGCTGTGGCATCTCGCGATCATCATTAAAAGAGATAAATGGGACACTCATGGTTCCATTGTGCACGAGTTTCGCCACGCGTGACGCCGAAAAATTCAAGTTCTTGCGCCCGCAAAAAAGAAACTCCACCTTCTGCCCTAGCAATTCGGGGCAAAAGGTGGAGCCAAAAAAGAAACGTTATTTACGCACGCAGCAGGTCGATAACGAAGACCAAGGTGCGTCCAGCAAGTGGATGCGCTCCGCCAGCTGGGCCGTATGCCTTCTCCGGAGGGATGATGAGCTTGCGACGGCCGCCCACCTTCATGCCCGGGATACCTTCCTGCCAACCTGCAATGAGGCCAGTCAGCGGAAACTCGATGGACTGTCCGCGACCCCAGGAAGAGTCGAATTCCTGGTTGTCCTCATACGAGACGCCCACGTAGTGAACCTCAACAAAGCCACCCGGCTGTGCCTCTGCGCCGTCGCCGACGATGATGTCCTCGATAACTAGCTCAGTCGGGGCCGGCTCAGTATGAGCCTCAATTACGGGCTTATCCATTGGGGAAAATCCTCCTTGGGAAACGTTTGTGATATCGATTCGGCGCCTAGTTGTCTCGCTTTTAGGCCGAGAACTAGGCCTGCACGAACGGCGAAAGCCGAATCGCAGTGTGCCCAGTATAAGGGTTCATCTGCGATTCGGCTTTATTTGGCCTACGCAATGACTTGTTTTGTCATCATTTCGTGACTAAAGCCATGCAGTCCAAAAGGCCTATTACGCACGCTCAGCGCGCGGGGAAACGGTGCGCAAGGTCTCGCCGGTGTAAATCTGGCGCGGACGGTTAATCTTGGTGTTCAGATCCAGCTGCTCGCGGTACTGAGCGATCCAACCCGGTAGGCGGCCGATGGCGAACAGGACGGTGAAGAAGTCCGTCGGGAAGCCCATGGCGCGGTAGATGAGGCCGGTGTAGAAGTCGACGTTCGGGTACAGCTTGCGAGAAACGAAGTACTCGTCCTCGAGAGCGATCTTCTCGAGCTCCATTGCCAGATCCAGCATTGGGTCGCCGCCCAGGTGCTCGAGGATCTCGTGTGCGGTCTCCTTGACGATGGCTGCGCGTGGGTCGTAGTTCTTGTACACGCGGTGGCCGAAGCCCATCAGACGGACGCCCTTTTCCTTGTTCTTCACGCGGTTCATGAAGTCGGTTGCGTCGCCGCCGTTGTTCTTCTGGATTTCATCGAGCATCTCGAGAACGGCTTGGTTTGCGCCACCGTGCAGCGGGCCGGACAGAGCGTTGATGCCGCCAGCGATAGCAACGAAGAGGTTTGCCTGTGCGGAACCGATCATGCGGACGGTGGAGGTGGAGCAGTTCTGCTCGTGGTCTGCGTGCAGGATGAGCAGCTTGTCCAGAGCCTTCGCGACGACTGGATCGACGTTGTACTCCTCGGTTGGGTAACCGAACATCATGCGCAGGAAGTTCTCGCGTGCGTTCAGGTTGTTGTCCGGGTACATGTAAGGCTTGCCCTGGGACGCGCGGTAAGCGTATGCAGCCAGCATCGGAACCTTAGCCAGCAGGCGGACGGTTGCCTTGTCCAGCTGCTCCTCATCCAACGGGTTGAGCTGGTCCTGATAGTAGGTGGAGAGAATGTTAACGGAGGATGCCAGAACCGCCATCGGGTGCGCATTGCGCGGGAAGATGTTGAACTGCGCCTTGAAGTCCTCATCCAGCAGGGTGTGGTGGCGAATTTCATCGTTAAAAGCGCTCAGCTGCTCCTGGTTTGGCAGCTCGCCCTTGATGAGGAGGTAGGAAACCTCATTGAAGGTGGCGTTGTTTGCCAGATCCGCGATGTCGTAGCCGCGGTGGCGCAGGATGCCTTCCTCACCGTTAATGAAGGTGATCTTGGACTCGGTGGAGCCGGTAGCGGCGTAGCCGGGGTCAAAGGTTACGAGGCCAGTCTCATTGCGAAGCTTGCCAATATCAAAGCCAGAGTCACCTTCGGTGGACTGCTTGATATCCATCTCGTACTCGCCACCTGGGTAGTGGAGAACAACCTTGTTGTCTTCAGAAGCCACTTGTTGATCCTTTCTCAACACTTAAAACACCGACTCCAAACCGGCATTACGTTTTAAATCTCTTCACACTTTATCAAAATTTGTGACGCTGCCAACATCCTAAACTTTTAACGTTTACCAATAGGGTGACCGAAATTAGGTTAGACTGTGCCTCATGCTCCACACAGAACCGACTTTACCTGCAGATCTTCTCCCCATCGACGGTCGCTTCGGATGCGGCCCTTCCAAGGTACGACCCGCCCAAATTGAGGCAATTACTGCGGGGGCTAAATCCATCATCGGCACTTCTCATCGCCAGCCCGCCGTGAAAAACGTGGTGGGTTCGATTCGCGAGGGATTGCGAGATCTATTCAAGCTTCCAGACGGCTATGAGATTATTCTTTCGGCCGGCGGCGCCACCGCTTTTTGGGACGCCGCGACGTTCGGCCTCATCGAAAATAAGTCCGCGCATTTGACCTACGGAGAGTTCTCTTCGAAGTTTGCCAAGGCAAGTATTGGTGCACCGTGGCTCACAGCGCCCATCGTTTACGACTTCCCCGCCGGCACCGCTCCCGACCCACGCACGGTGGATTTCGGCGATGCTGACGTTGTGGCGTGGGCACACAATGAGACCTCGACGGGCGCGATGGTTGACGTGCTGCGCCCACAGCCAAATAATCCGGAGCAACTCGTTGTCATCGATGCGACCTCGGGCGCTGGCGGATTGCCCATCACGATGGCCGAGGCTGACGTCTACTATTTCTCGCCGCAGAAGTGCTTCGCATCCGAAGGTGGGCTCTGGCTCGCGGTGGTCTCCCCTGCTGCGATTGAACGCATCGCAAAGCTTAATGCTGCACAACGTTATATCCCGGCTTTCCTGAACCTGCAGACCGCCGTGGATAACTCGCGCAAGAACCAGACCTATAACACTCCAGCCGTGTCTACTCTTCTGATGCTGGAAAATCAGGTCCGCTGGATGAACGACAACGGCGGGCTCGACGGTATGGTTACGCGCACCACAGCTTCCTCCACCATTGTTTATGACTGGGCCGCATCGCGAAAAGAGGCCAAGCCTTTCGTCGCCGAGCCCGCTGGCCGCTCGTTAGTCGTGGCAACCATCGACTTTGACGAGACCGTGGATGCTACGGCCTTAGCCAAGGCCTTGCGGGCGAACGGCATCGTGGATGTCGAACCTTATCGCAAGCTAGGGCGCAACCAACTGCGAATTGGTATGTTCCCCGCGATTGAGCCAGACGACGTCGCAAAGCTCACGCAAGCAATCGACTACCTCCTGGATAGGCACTAAGCGCAACTGACAGGGCTTTTCCAGCCAACATGCCCCGCGTTCTTCATAAGGCGCGGGGCTTTCTGGGTTAAAGTGGATTTCATCACACGCACCTCGTTGGGGTGTGGATCGATTGCACTAGTCGCAATGCCTAGATGCGGTTTTAAATAAACTGTCAGTATCCAAATCCGTTGTCCGAATCCGTCGACAAGCAAAAGGAGCGCCCCTCAATGCGCGAGCTCTTCCTCGCAAAAAGCGACTCAACCACTACTTCTTTGGTCATGGAAACCGAAGAAGGCGAAGAGTTTTTCCTGGCCATCACCGACGATCTCCGCGAGATTCTAGGCGCACCTAAGCCAGAGGATGACGCATGGGGCAATGTCTCCAGGCTCCCGTTCGCGGCGGACGCAGATGACTCTACGGATGCTGCAGATTCTGTGAATTCTGCAGCATCCAGCGACGCAGACTCGGCTGCAAGCACCGCCTCCGCTGGCGAACACGAACAGCGCGACGCGGAAGCAAAGAAAGATGACGACGAGTCATCCACCGCGGCTGAGTCCACTGACTCCACTGCGCCTGCTGAGCCACAGCTGACCACAACCACTCCGGCGCCTATTTCGCAGCCGCGCTCTGGCATGCGTGACCACGGCGACTCCCGCCCGCACGCAATCAGCCTGCGCCCGGCGGAAATTCAGGCCCGCATCCGCGCTGGCGCATCTGCTGCAGAGATCGCCGAGGAAATTGGCGCCCCCGAATCCCGCATCGAGCCTTTCGCACACCCGGTACTGCTGGAGCGCGCCCGCATTGCCGACGTCGCCAAGCAGGCCCACCCCATCCGCGAAGACGGCCCGGCCAAGCTGACTCTCTGGGAGATTCTCGCCACGGCCTTTGCCGCACGCGGCCACTCCCTCTCCGAGTCGACCTGGGATGCCTACCGCCATCAGGGCGAACCGTGGATCCTTCGCATCACGTGGAAGGCTGGCTTGTCTGAGAACGAGGCGGAGTGGACCTTCAAGCAGTCCATGTCCTCACCGGCTACCGTGGAGGCTCGCAACTCCGTTGCCGCCGATCTCACCGACCCTGACTTCGTACAACCAGTGCGTTCCCTGACCTCCGTCGGCCGCGGCGAGCGCTATGACAAGGCCATAGACGGCGAGACGCCGAGCGCAGTCACCAACATCACCGACTTCACTGCACCGACGGTCGTACCGGATCCGCAACCTGCTGATGTCGAAGCGGACTCCGCCAATGCAGACTCCGGCGCTACCGGCGCGGCCCGCCCTGCTGGCGCCGCTGAAACTCAGGCTTCTGGTTCAAAGGCCTCCACAGCTACCGAATCTGCGTCGGATAAGTCGAAGGCAGAAAGCACCGATGAAGAGTTCCTGCAGAACCCATCGCCGGAGCCAAAGCCAAAGAGCCGCCGTCGCCGCGCTACGACCCCACACTGGGAAGACGTCCTGCTCGGAGTGCGCTCTAACACCAAGCGTCCGCGCGAGTGAACGCGAGTGGATTGACAGCCAAGAAAAGTAATTAAGCGAGTTTTTACCGTGGACCCTAAACCTGTTCTCACTCTCTGGTACGTCACTGTCGAAGATCCCGCTGCTGTGCTGCGGGAGGAGCCAAAGGCCGATCGCGGCTTTGGCCGGAAATTCTTGGCACAACTCAATCCCAACCTGCCCGTAACCCCCATCGGGCAATTTCCTCTCAATCGCTCTGCCCAGGCTGGCGATAGCGAGTACTACATCGGCGGATACCCTGGCGTTACCGTGGTTCAGACGGTCATCGAGGAAGAATCCATGGTGCTCTCGCGCCTTCCAGAGCAACTCTTGAAGGCGGTTCCCGCGCTCGAAATCTATGCCTTCGTCTCGCAGGAAAGCACCGGCTATGCCGGTTTTGCGCACTGGACGGCCGGTGAGCTCAAGCGCTGCCTGTGCGGTACGCGCTTTAACCTGCAGGAAGACTCCGGCCTACCAGAGCCCTTTGAGGCGCCGTTCTGGGCCGGCGAAAAATACGAACCGGTCGGCGGTATCTCTCTGCCTTTCGAACCACAGGGCATCACCGAAGCAGCGCAGTCTTATTGGCTCGGCGTGGAAGTAAATGACCAAGGCCCCGACCTCGACGTCGTGGGTTATGCCACCGACGGACGGCCCGAGCCCAAGGTCGCGCCAAAGAAGCCGGAGCGCAGCCTCGGCGCCATCGCCTCTGCTTCCGTGTCCAAGCTCGGCTTCAACGACTACGACGATTACGAGGCCCACGACCAAGAACCAGAGTCCACTGGCGAGGAAATCCTCGAAACCGCCAAACGCCTCGGCGGGCTAATCAGCAGCTACGTGCGTCAGACCTCGAAGTCAATTCGGGAGCGCTGGCGCTCATAAAAAGCGATGGCCGCTGAGGTAGCCACGTTGAGCGAATCTGTACCTGGGGCCATCGGTATGTGTGCGCGCACATCGGTGGCCTTCATCGCATGTTCGGTAAGGCCGGGGCCTTCTGCGCCCACGAGCAGAGCAGCCTTAGAAGCGCCACGAAGCGCGTCTGCCAAGTGTACAGCCTCTGGGTGCGGGGTCAAGGAAACGAGGCGGAAGGCGGCGTCGCGAAGCGCCTGCAGGGAACGCTGCCACGTGGTGTATCCGCCGTCCAGATGGGCAAAAGGCAAACGCAGCACATGGCCCATGGAGACGCGCACCGAGCGACGATAGAGCGGGTCTGCAGCACCCGAGCCCAGCAGCACGGCGTCAACATCCATGCCCGCCGCATTGCGGAAGATGGCGCCGATATTTTCGTGGTCACCCACGCCCTCAAGCACCACCACGGTGCTTGCCGTCTTCAAGATCTCGTCCAAGCTCGGCTCAGGCGCGCGGTCTGCGGCAGCCACCAACCCACGGTGCATATCAAAGCCGGCGACGGCCGCGAGAGTTTCTCGCGAGACCTCGTACATCGGACAACCTGGATCCCCATACTCTTCCACGTAGGCATCCAGCTTTGCGCCAAAACCTACGGCACAGCGTAGCGGGAAACGCGAGTCAGCCAGGCGGGAGACCACCAGATGACCTTCGGCAATGACAAGACCATCGCCCTTCTTGTCCGACTTATTCAAGTCACGGACGTCATCAAGGCGAGGGTCTAAAGGGTCAGTAATTACTTCACGCATGCACGCTAGCTTAGCGCGTTGGTCAGCGGAGCCATGCCGAAGTAAACCACGAAGAGTGCGGCGATGAGCCACATGAGCCAGTGCACCTGCTTTGCCTTGCCGGCAAACGCAGACATCAGGGCGAAGGCGATGAAACCCACGCCGATGCCATTAGCAATGGAGTAGGTAAACGGCATGACCACGATGGTGAGGAAGGCCGGGATGGCAACTTCCATCTTGGTCCATTCGATGTCCTTGAGCTGGCTTGCCATCATTACGCCGACGATGACCAGAACCGGAGCGGCCGCTTCGATAGGAACGATCTCATAGAGCGGAGTCAAAAACATCGCGAGCAGGAAGATGACACCTGTGGTGATGTTGGCCAGGCCGGTCTTCGCGCCGTCACCAATGCCGGCTGCGGAATCCGCAAAGACGGTGTTGGAGGAAACCGAGCCCAGACCGCCGGCGATGGCGCCGGCGCCTTCTACCACCAGTGCGGTGCGCATGTCTGGCAGGTTGTCATTCTCATCGACCAGCCCTGCCTGCTTGCCCAGTCCATTCATAGTGCCCATGGCGTCGAAGAAGTTCGTCAGCAGCAGGGTGAAGATAAGCAGCACGGTAGCCACGACGCCGAGCTTGGTAAAAGCACCCACGAGGCTGACCTCGCCCACGATGGATAGATCCGGCAGGCCGCCCAAGGAACCAGGAATCTCTGGTGTTGCCATACCCCAGTCCTCAGAGCCGAAGATGGCCTGCAGGATCATTGCGATGACAGTGGTGATGACGATGCCCAGGAACAGGCCGCCGCGGACCTTGCGGATAACCATGAAGGAACAAAGCAAAAGGCCTAGGACGAAGACGAAAGCCGGCCAGGTGGAAATAGAGCCATTGATGCCAAGGCCCACCGGAACCGTGGTGTGCGCTGCATCGGGGACACGCGTTACAAAACCGCCATCGACAAAGCCGATGATGGCGATGAACATGCCGATGCCCACACCCATCGCAGCCTTCATCGAGGCCGGAATGGCATCGAAGACCGCTTGACGGAAGCCCGAGATGGCGAGCAAAACAATGATGATGCCTTCGAGTACCACCAGGCCCATGGCGTCTTTCCACTCCAAGCCTTTGGTGGAGACCATGGTGACGGCAACAAAGGTATTCATACCCAGGCCCGCCGCCATGGCGAATGGATAGCGCGCAATCGCGCCGAAGGCAATGGTCATGATGCCGGCGATTAACGCGGTAGCTGCGGCGACCTGCGGAATGCCCAAGGTATGGCCCGCAACATCGGGCGAGGTGCCGAGGATGAGCGGGTTGAGAAGAATGATGTAGGCCATCGCGAAGAACGAGACCACGCCGGCGCGAACCTCAGTTCCGATTGTGGAACCGCGTTCAGAGATTTTGAAATAACGATCGAAAGCAGCGTTCATCGCTTTGAGACAGCCCCTTTACCTAGTGCCAGGAGGATTGAGTTTTACTGGCCTTAGTAAAGTATTTGCGACTCCAGAAAGCAAACCACGAAAGCGCTAGTAGATAGGTTTTTCGTCATCAAAAGCGGTTTCGGTCACGGATCCTTCTTCCCGGATTTTTGTCTCCGAATGCGCGCCGCATCCGTAACTTGCGTGCACTACACGGCCATCGGCCGAAAATTCGTTAGCGCACACACCAAAGTTATCCATCAGCTCCAAATAGAAAGCACAGGTCTTACACTGCAGCGGCGCTTGCGCGGCCATCTCGGTATTAGGGCCAAAGGAGCCAGTGCGCCACCTCTTTTTCGCCTCATCTAAACCCTTTGCGGAAAGCTTGCCGTCTTCCAAGCGTTCGTCGTAAGGCGCAGGCGGCATCAAATCGCCCGGGCCCAAATCCCCCGGACGCACGCGCTCGTTATACGGCACCCACTCCGGGGCTTGCAGTGCCTGTTGCCCCGGCACCAGCGCTACCTCGTTAACGGTGATAAAACGCGAGCCCTCCGCGCAGGCCACAACCGCTTGCCATTCCCAGCCTGGGTAGCCTGGCATATCTGCTTCAAAGCGATGGGTTGCGACGTTTCGGCCTAGCCCTGCGACTCCGCGGTGCTTGCCGACGCCGCCCTCTCCTACTTCTTCCACTGCAGCGCGAGCAATGCGCACGGCGGTCTTGTTAAGAAGTGGGTTCGTTGGCTCATTCTGCTTAGTCACGCACTACATTATCCATGACATCGTGCACAATGACTTCCATGGGTTCTTCTAAATCTTCTCTCGCTTTGACTTCCACCGCCGTTTTAAGCGCGCTTAGCGCAATCGGCCTGCTTGCCGGTTGCAGCAGTTCAGAGGGCGATTCGCCGGCTCAAGAAGGAACAAACGTGCCACGCGAAGTTGAGCATCTATCCGTTTCCATAAAGGAACACACTGCCATGCTCCCCAATTCTTTTACCCAGGGCCTCGAAGTTGATCCCGCGGGCAAGCTGTTGGTGGGAACTGGCCTATACGGGCAATCCCGGTTACTGCGCCTGCAACCCGGCGCGAAGGAACCCGAGCAGGAAGTGTCACTGCCTCCTTCTTTGTTCGGTGAGGGCATCACACAAACCCAGGATGCGATTTGGCAGTTGACGTGGAAGGCGGGCGAGGCCATCAAGCGGGATCCCGTAACCCTCGAAGAGACCGGCCGCGCTCGCTATGAGGGCGAGGGCTGGGGATTGTGTGCCGCGGGCGAGGATAAATCTGAGCTCATCATGTCTGATGGAAGCAACGAGCTGCGACATCTTGATGCCCAAACTTTCGAAGAGACTGCACCACGGACCCCCGTTACCTTGGAGGGCCAGGCGGTAGAAGAGATTAATGAGTTGGAATGCGTGGACGGCCAGGTCTTTGCGAATGTGTGGATGAGCGAGGATATTTTGCGCATTGATCCCACAAGCGGCGAGGTCACCGCGGTTATTGATGCTGCGGGACTGAATAAATCTGGGCCGCAAACCCAAAACGATGTACTCAATGGCATCGCCCATATTCCAGGAACGGAAGAATTCTGGATTACTGGTAAGCGGTGGGTTGATTTGTATCGCGTGACCTTCGAGTAGGATTCTTTGCCATGGCAACGCGTAAGGAAGCAAGGAAGAAGTCGCTGCTGCAGCTTTTGGCGCTGATTATCGCCGTGGCAGTCATTGTGGTCTCCGTGGTCTTATTCCAGAATTGGTGGAATAGCCGCCCAGGTCCTGAGCCGCAGGACATCACCGTCAAGGCCAGCGTGGGTGAGAAGAGTCTCGACGTTGCACCTTATATGGTCTGCGAGCTGGGCACCGAATGCCCTGAGGGCGAGGCTCCAAACCTCACCGTCGGCAAGGATGACACTTTGCATCTAGAGATCCCAGAAGAGATCTCCAACCACGAGTGGCGCATCCTTTCCATCTACGATGACCCGGCGGCTAACGACGAGCAGATTCACGGCGCCGGCGATTCTTCCACCGTGGACGTTCCGGGTTCTGTTGACCCCATCAAGGCCTCTACAGGAAAGCGACCGCGCCTGATGGTGGTCGAGATTTCCTCGCTGATGATTGGCACCGATGGCAAGGGCGAGGAGGCGCCGTTTAGCACCGTGTGGTCCCTTTCCACGATGTCTGACAAGGAGCTTGCCGAGGCCACAAAGACCGCTGCACCTGATAAGCCCACCGAGCCGAGCAAGGCTGCTTCCAAATAAACGCAGCCTGCGAAAAAGCGCGAGCCCAACTTCTAGATTCCCACAAGGGGAGACGAAGTTGGGCTCGCGCTTTTGCTTGATTTTTAGCTATCCAAATCCTTGGCGATGGCACGCAGGATTTCAGCGACCTGACGGCCAGTCTTGCGCTCTGGGTAGCGCCCCTGCGCCAGCACGGGCTGCACCTGGGTTTCCAGCAGCGTCATTACATCGGAGAGCATGCTCGACAGCTCGTCCGGCTTACGGGAAGGAGTGCGGCGGCGCGGCTTGTCCAAAACCTTGACACGCAGTGCCTGTGGACCGCGGCGGCCTGCCGCGAAATCAAAGTCGATCCGCTGGCCTTGGACCAGCTCGTCGACGCCCTCGGGCAGCACGTTGCGGCCGACGTAGACATCCTCATCGCCGGGGTTGCTCACAAAGCCGAAACCCTTGTCAGCATCAAACCACTTAACTTTGCCGATTGGCACGCCCCTACTCGCTTTCTTACTCGGGAATAAAGAGAATTATTCTAACTCCTATAACACAGCAATTGAAGTTGCTGTCACATAAACAACACACGTTACAGGGGTGATCTAATTCACGTTTTCGGAACGACCTGCGAAAATGCAATGAGTTCCCAGAGGAAAGACGCCATGCCGAGTCAGTTACGTGACTATTTCGTTATAAACCGTTACTGTTTGGGACAGGCACTTGGCCGCCAGCGAGGAAGTCTCGCCCCCACACGCAGTCCGGGCTTCCCCGTGGCGGCCGATATTTGTGCAAGACAACTTTAAAGCAATTACTTTTGCCGGACTGAGCACAACGTGGGCGCGAGAAATCTAGAGAAGAGGAATACTTTTAATGGGACGCCACTCCGCTAAGAACAACTCGTTCGCTACCAAGTTCGCAGCTTCCACCGTCGCCGTCGGCGCCGCTGCAGCCATCATGGCACCGACCGCATCCGCTGCTCCGGATTCCGACTGGGACCGCCTCGCGCAGTGTGAGTCCGGCGGAAACTGGGCAATCAACACCGGCAACGGCTACTACGGCGGTCTGCAGTTCTCCGGCCAGACCTGGTCCGCATTCGGTGGCGGTCAGTATGCACCGACCGCAAACCAGGCAACTCGTGAGCAGCAGATCGCTGTCGCTGAAAAGATCCTGGCTTCCCAGGGCTGGGGCGCATGGCCTGCTTGCTCCGCTTCCTTGGGCCTGAACTCCGCACCAACCCCGCGTGACGCCGCTCCGGCACCGGCTCCAGCACCGGCTCCGGTTCAGCAGGCAGCTGCGCAGCCTTCCGACGAGCTGGCTGTTGACGCTCTCTACAAGATGGTCGAGGACACCGCAGCTAAGTACGGCCTGGCTATCCCGGCTGATTTTGCAAACCAGTACAAGGCAAACCGCCACAACTTCGACGCGTTCTACTCCGCGAACCGCCAGTTCATCGATCCGATCGCTCAGCTCATCGAAAACCTCTAAGGCTTTTCAAACTAAAGCTGCGCAGATTCGCGTTTAAAGCTCCCAGCCCTAGGTGGAACTTTCCAGTTCCTTCTGGCTGGGAGCTTTTGGCTTTTTAGCGTACGAAAAATGGCCCCACCACAAGGCGGCCGCTGAAGGGCGTGCGGTGGGGCTAGGCCTGCGTTAGGCTAAAGGATTTTCTTCTAAGTAAGAGCTTTTAGCGGTTAACGCGGGTGTATGGGTGCACGTAGTTGAGCTTCTCCGCCGGCATTGGCAGGATCAGATCGTCACCGAACGGGCTGGATGCACCAGCGAACGGCGCGTAGATTTCAGTAATTGCGTGCTCGCGATTTTCATTCTTCGGCCAAGCCGGGGATACGAAGCCATTCTTCTTATTCGACATAGGCCTTATTATTCCAAACCCCGGCCCAAAAAGTAACTCGATTACCCACTAAACTTATTCGCCACCATGACCCCACCTCACAGCACTTCCTCCGCGTCGGTTCAATTCCGCACGTGGCTTGCAGATCTTGACCAAGAGCAGCTTTCGACGCTGCTTGGCTATCGCAGCGATGTGCTCTCACCGCTACCCCCGGGAATCGCCCCGTTGGCAACGCGCCTTAGCCTGACCACTTCCCTAGCGCGCGCACTCGCGCAGTGCGATGCCGAGTTGCTTGCTACTGCCGAGGACATCGCTTTGCGGGGCGGCGAACTGGAACCCGTAGAAATTTTGGCCCCAGAGCCAACCGCAAGGTTGCTCGAGCGGGGCCTCGCATTCGAAGTGGAAGCACAGGGCGTATGCCTTGCCCCAGGGCTCATGCAGGCGCTTCCCACCGGGTGGTCGCTGCTCCATCAGAGCACCACCAACCCCGAGGAGATCACGGCACTGCCCGAGGATGAGGCACGGATTCTGCAAACCCTGGCCGCCTCTGGCGGAATGGGCGCTACTCGCGACGCAGCTCCCGATGCTGATCCCACGCGCCCAATCCCCCGCCTTTTGGCCAAGGGCATTCTCACCCGCGTCGATTCCCACACCGTGCGGCTACCGCGCGCCGCCCGCCGCGCGCTGGAGGGACACAGCCCCGAGCTCATTCCGCTGCGCCCAAGCGGCCGTGCCGGCACCCCGCCACTAGAGAAGAAGGCGGGGGAAGCAGGCGCCGCCGCTGGGCTGCAAGTAGTTCGCGAGCTGGAAAGGCTTATCGATCTTGTCGGTGCTCGCCCCATCGAGCTTTTGAAAGACAAGACCGTAGGCGTTCGCCCGCAGGCCCAACTCGCTAAGGAACTCGGAATCACAGAGCTGGAGCTGCGCCGCCTGGTTTGCCTCGGCTTTTCCGCTCGTCTCCTAAGCCGCGGCGAACCGAAGGGCTTGGAGGGCAACTTCTTAGCGCCTACCCAAGGCGCACAGGAATGGCTGGATGCCGGCCTGTCTGAGAAGTGGAGCCTGCTCCTCGATGCCTGGCAGTCCTCTACCTGGCAGCCTTGGGCCGAAGGCCGCCTGCTTTCCGCCGAGAGCGTCTCTGAGCATTTGGCCCGCCACCGCCGCACGGTGATGGACGTCTATGCCCACGCCTCAGTCCCACTTAGCAAAGAGGAATTTTCCGAAGAGCTGCGCTTCCGCGCCCCGCTTTTTACAACGCACACGAAGTCCTCCACCATCGATGCCCTCGTTGCCGAAGCTGAATGGATCGGAGCCATTGCGCTAGGCCAAGCCACCCAGGTGCTGCTGGATCCTGCGGCCACGCATACCCTTACCCCGGAAGAAGTGGACTACTTCATCATCCAGGGCGATCTCACGGTCTTGGTTCCCGGACCGCTGGAGGCCAGCGCGCATCGCCGGTTGGGAGATCTCGCGGACTTGGAATCGCCAGGCCTAGCCAGCGTCTACCGTATTAGCGCGTCCACGCTGCGCCGCGGCTTGGACGTAGGCATGACGGCGCAAGAGATCACCGACTTCTTCGCCGCCCACAGCGAGGTGCCTCAGACCCTCGAGTTTCTCATCCGCGACGTCGATAGGCGCCACGGCACGCTGCGCTCCGGCCCTGCGCTGGCGTACCTCCGCAGTGAAGATCCCGTCCTTCTCGAAATGGCGGTGCGGGCGGTGCCAGAACTGCGCCGCATCGCTCCTACCGTCGCAATATCGCAAGTGCGCGTCGGTGAGCTGCTGGAGAAACTGCGCGCCCACGGACTTGCTCCCGCCGGCGAAGATGAAACAGGTGCTTCCCTGAATATGGCGCTCAAGCCCTACGCACTGCCTACTCCGGCACCTCGCAAGGCTGGCCCCACTCGCCCGGATCCGACGAGCGTCGCCAAGGCTCTGCTTGATACCGAATCACCCGCGCCCACCGCCGCGGATGAATCCAGCCTCGACGTCCTTCACGCTGCTGCCCGCGGCGGGCGCCCCGTCAAGATCACCTATGCGGATAAGAACGGCAATTCTAAGTCCAGGACTGTAAAGCCGCTGTCCGTCGCCGGAGGTCAGGTCGATGCCACCGGCAGCGATGGTTCCACCATCCGCTTCCCTTTGCACCGCATCACTGCCGTGGAACTCGCTTAGCGCCAGCAGGGCGATCGGGGCTATACTTTTGGCTTTCTACCATTGGCGAGCCTGTACAAAGGAGCAAGTAGATGCCCGGACCGCTCATCGTGCAATCTGACAAGACGGTGCTCTTGGAGGTCGACCACGAAGACGCTGCCGCAGCCCGCATCGCGCTTTCGCCCTTTGCAGAACTGGAGCGCGCGCCAGAGCACGTTCACACTTATCGCATCACACCGCTGGCGCTGTGGAATGCCCGCGCCGCGGGCCACGACGCCGAGCAGGTGGTCGACGTGCTCGAGCGTTATTCGCGTTTCCCGGTTCCGCAGGCGCTGCTTATCGACGTCGCGGAGACCATGTCGCGCTACGGCCGCGTGCGCCTCCACTCGCATCCGGCGCACGGCCTCATCTTGGAATCTGCCGAGGTTCCGATCCTCGAAGAACTCGCGCGGCACAAGAAGGTCAGCCAACTGCTGGGCGCTCGCATCGATGACAGCACATTCGCCGTGCCGCCTTCGCAGCGCGGCCGCCTCAAGCAGGAGCTGCTCAAGGCCAACTGGCCCGCCGAGGATCTTGCCGGTTACGTCGACGGCGAGTCCCACCCCATCTCTTTGGTGGAGGAAGGCTGGGCGCTGCGCGATTACCAATCCTATGCCGCAGAATCCTTCTGGTCCGGCGGCTCCGGCGTGGTCGTGCTGCCCTGTGGCGCCGGCAAGACCATCGTGGGCACGGCGGCGATGGCCAAGGCCCAAGCCACCACGTTGATCCTGGTTACCAATACAGTGGCCGGACGCCAGTGGCGCAACGAGCTGCTGCGGCGTACCTCGTTGACCGAGAACGAGGTTGGCGAATACTCCGGTGAGAAGAAGGAGATCAAACCGATCACAATCGCCACCTATCAGGTGGTAACCCGCAAGACGAAGGGCGAATACCGCGCCCTTGAGCTCTTCGACTCCCGCGACTGGGGTCTAATCATCTACGACGAGGTCCACCTGCTTCCTGCTCCCGTTTTCCGCATGACTTCGGATCTCCAATCGCGCCGCCGCTTAGGCCTTACCGCCACGCTCATCCGCGAGGACGGGATGGAGGGAGACGTCTTCTCCCTCATCGGCCCCAAGCGCTACGACGCCCCGTGGAAGGAGCTCGAAGCCGCAGGCTACATCGCCACGGCGGAGTGCATCGAGGTACGCGTTGACATGGACGCCGAGGAGCGGATGCTCTATGCCACGGCGCAGACGCGGGATCGCTATCGAATCGCGGCGTCGTCAAGCGCAAAGCACCGAGCCGTGGATAAGATTTTGGCCAAGCATGCTGGCCAGCAAGCACTCATCATTGGCGGTTACGTGGAGCAACTGGAAGAACTCGGCTCGCACTTGAGCACGCCAGTAATCGACGGCAAGACCTCGAACTCCAAGCGTGAAAAGCTCTTCCAAGCTTTCCGCGACGGCGAGGTGCAAACACTCGTGGTCTCCAAGGTGGCAAACTTCTCCATTGATCTTCCCGAAGCTGCCCTAGCTATTCAGGTCTCCGGCACCTTCGGCTCGCGGCAGGAAGAAGCCCAGCGCCTAGGACGCCTCTTGCGCCCGAAGGAAGACGGTAAGGAAGCAAAATTTTACACGCTCGTCACCCGTGATTCCGTGGATGCGGACTATGCGCTCCACCGCCAGCGCTTCTTGGCGGAACAGGGATACGCGTACCGTCTCGTCGACGAAGTAGACTTATGACCTGATGAAGATTTTCAAGTTTCAGGTCGACGAGACCTACGCCAAGAAGAACAATGAACTCCTGCGCGATTCCGCGCGCCTGCGCAACTCCGGCCTCATCATGGGCTTGCTGCTCATCATCGGTGCCGCTGCGGTCTACATGACTGTGGATGCGGACTGGGGATTTACCATTGGCCTCGGTATGTTGCTCTTCGGCATCCTCGTGGCCATCGTGGGCGTTGCAGCCGCGCGCCAGGTTGGCACCGCACAGCACCTCTATGATTCCTACCCGCTGGCACCAGCAGTGGTAGCTGAGGTCAACGAACGTGACATGGTGCTGATGGCGCTAGTGAACACCAACGTTGATCCCGGGCTTCCGCCGCGTTGGGCAGCTTGCCTGCGCACCGTTACTTCCGTGCCAGGTGTCAAGCGCACTGTGGGCACAAAGCTGCCGGTTGCCGCAGTTTCCGGTCACCGCAACAACAGCGATAAAGAACACTGGCAGCAGGTCACCCCGATGCCCATTGCATGGGGCACGCCGGACGCTGAGGTCGTCACCATGGCGCGTAAGGCAATCCCGGAAGACCAGTGGCAAAAGCTCGACCGTGCCCGCAAGCGCCTCAATGATGTGAAGGCCACCCGTTACGATCTTTTGGTGCTCTAATGACGGTTAAACGTCTGCAGCAATTTGGCGAGACCATCTTCGCCACCATGACCCAGCTGGCAATCGATAATGACGCCATCAATCTGGGACAAGGCTTCCCGGACTCTGATGGGCCAGAGCGCATGTTGGAGATCGCGCAGGAGCAGATTGCGACGGGAAATAATCAATACGCTCCCCTGCGCGGGCGCCCTGAGCTTGTCGACGCACTGGCGCATTACTACTCAGTTTCTCGCAAAGCAATCGTGGTCACCGCAGGCGCCACGGAGGCAATCACAGCGACTGTTCTCGGCTTGGTAGAGCCGGGCCAGGAAGTCATCGTCCTTGAGCCCTATTACGACGCCTACGCCGCCGCAATCGCGCTTGCCGACGCCACCCGCGTCGCCGTGCCGCTCAAGCCTTCCGGAGAAAGCTGGGACCTCGACGTCGATGCTGTGCGCGCCGCTGTGACGGATAAGACCGCGATGGTGATCGTGAATTCCCCGCATAACCCCACCGGTTCAGTATTTAGCCACGCCGCGCTGCAGGGCCTGCGCGACGTTTGTGTGGAACACGATCTACTGGTGCTCTCTGACGAAGTCTACGAGGACCTTACCTTCGGGTCTGCCACGCACGTGGACATCCAGCGTATCCCGGGCATGGAAACCCGTACGGTCAAGGTCGGCTCGGCGGCTAAGTCCTTTAACGCCACGGGCTGGAAGACGGGCTGGGCATTCGCACACCCAGACCTTCTAGACGGAGTGATAAAGGCAAAGCAGTTCATGACATTTGTATCTGCCACGCCTTTCCAAGCCGCAGTGGCCCACGCACTGGTATATGAGCGGGACTGGCAGAAGGCTATGGTGGAAGAGCTGGCCGAATGCCACGATATCCTAGTTGATGGCCTGCGTGAGGCCGGCTACCAAGTGCACGAGACTCAAGGCACTTACTATCTAGTCGCCGACGTGAGCTCCTCTGGTATGGACGGAGTTGAATTCTGTACAAAGCTCCCCGAGACACACGGGGTTGCTGCTATCCCACTTGCCGCCTTTGCCGATAACCCCGAACCATGGCGCTACAAAGTTCGTTTCGCGTTCTGTAAGCGCCCTGAGGTAATCAAAGAGGCAGTTAAGCGTCTGAGCGCTTGACCTTCTCCAAAGCCTTACCCTTCGCCAGTTCGTCAATTAGCTTGTCGAGCTGGCGAATATTTTGCATCATTGGGTCCTGCACCTCCTGAACTTTCACGCCGCAGATACTGCCGGTGATAAGAAAGCGATGCGGATTCATCTCTGGTGCTTGCTCGAAGAACTGCTCAACAGTAAGTTCCCCAGCCGCAGCGATGCCTGGGACATCGTATCCCGTGAACCAGGAAATAACCTCATCTACCTCAGCGCGAGTACGGTCCTTACGTTCCGCCTTGGCGATATAGGCGGAATGGATCTGCTCCCACCGCATGCTAAAAATTCGAGGCTTAGAAGTATATGACATGGCTTCTATCCTACTGCTGGGCCGCAAACATCCTTCTCCAAGGTTGGGCCTGACCCCCGGAAAGTAGACACGTCGGG
>NZ_KV788603.1:0-31334 GCF_001807365.1 Corynebacterium sp. HMSC06G04
CAGCTCGACTGGGCTGGATATCAGGTGTCCACCAAAAGGGGGTCAGGTCCCATCGATGCCATGCTTGCTGCCATCCACGAACAGACCGTATCCATTGCCGGCGCAGAATACGCCGAACTTGGCGTAGCAATGTCCGCCACAGATGCACTAACCAAACTCGAGCATCGTAAAGAAATCGAAGCGCAGGTACTCAAGCTGATTCAGGACATTCCGCAGACCGAGATTCTTTTATCCATGCCTGGTATCGGCCCGCGTAGCGCAGCGCAGATCCTCATGACTGTTGGCGATATGTCCGACTTCCCCGATGCAGCGCACCTAGCATCCTATGCAGGGCTATCACCGCGGACGAATCAGTCAGGAACGTCTATCATGTCGAATTCGCCTAACCGGGCTGGCAACAAAAAATTAAAGAACGCCCTATGGCAATCGTCTTTTGCATCGATCAGATTCCACGAGCGTTCCCGGCAATTCTATGAACGAAAACGCAAAGAAGGCAAAAGACACAACGCCGCAGTCGTCGCACTCGCACGCCGGCGCCTCAACGTTCTCTTCGCCATGATGCGAAACGGCGAGCTCTACCGAGACATCTCCACAGTCCAGGAGGCCGCAGCAGCCTAGAACCAACAGACCCTCACCTCAAGCCGATTGCACAGCAAGCCCAATCGGCTCCTCACCGTGCCCGAAAACAACATCCACAAGGAAAAGCAGAAACCCTTCACCCCCCCAACAAACTCACCCACGGAATTGACAAACTATATAGGAACACCTCCCTGGGCGATGGTGCAGGCGCGGAGAGCGCCGCTGTTGCCGATGCCGCGCCCAACACCGCGACGGTAGTAGAGTACCCGCTGCCGGTGCAGGAGTTTGCGGTGACCCGCTACGATTTGCCCGCCGGCACCACGGTTTCCACGCAGCTTCCCGGACCGGCCATCGCCCTGGCTACTTCTGGTGTGGTCACGGTAAACGACCTGGAGCTAGCCCCGGGCGAGGCCGCCTGGTTGCCGGTAACCGGCGGCGACACTACCCGCCTTAGCGCGGCCGCGGGTAAAGATTCGCAGCTCTTTATCGCGGCGGCGCGCCCTGCGCGGCAAGTAGCGCTACCGCGCCGCTGGGGACGCCGCCGCGCGACAAGTAGCACTGTCGCGCTAACCGGCGCTATTTACGACATGGTGGGGCGGCGGAACGCAGCTGCGGCGGCTAGCAGCACTACGGTGAGTGCTACCATCCAGGCCACGAAAGCCCAGACTGCGGTGCCGGGCTGGCCGGTGGCAAGGATTTCGGCGCTTGGCGTGCCGTCGATGGCGGCGCCGGCGCGGGCGGCGAAGGTAAGCGGATTCCACCGGGCGATGGGTTGAACCACACCAGCGAATTGCTCCACGGGCACGAGGCCGCCGTTAAGTGCCATGGCCGCCATGATGATGGGGGCCGGGCCAATGGCGGCCTCCGGGGTGGCGCATATCGCGCCCACCATGGCCGATAGCGAGGCGGCCACCACCGCGCCGAAGATGATGACTAACAGCACCCAGCCAAACCCGGCCAGCGTGTGAATACGCAGGCCAGAAGCCACGGAAGCCAGCAGCACCGCGCAGCCGGAGATAAGGCTGCGTAAGGAATCGAAACACCAGCGGCCGAAGATCTCCGGGC
Organism: Corynebacterium sp. HMSC06G04; assembly: GCF_001807365.1. NCBI lineage: Bacteria > Bacillati > Actinomycetota > Actinomycetes > Mycobacteriales > Corynebacteriaceae > Corynebacterium > Corynebacterium sp. HMSC06G04. Next base: position 1,645 of record NZ_KV788603.1, read on the forward strand.
TGGTGCCGTAGCGCGTGGTCGCGATGCGGGTGGTGATACCGCGTTGGCGTTCCTTAATTATCTGCGCGGCGGCGGAGGTGCCATTCATCAGTTCGCTGGAAAGGATGAGCGCGATGGTAAGCGGTAACGCGTCGAGCGTGGCAGAGCCTTGCGAGGCCGCCATGAGGTCGCCAAACAGCCACCGCATGACCAGGAACATCAAAACGGGACCAGCCACGGTATTGGTAATTACCGCGCTATCGCGGCGGGCGGCGCGCAGGTGCCTTCCAAAATGCGTGGCGACAGTGGACAGCCAGGTGGTGTCGTGCGACACGGTGGCGGTGGTGTGGTTAGTCATGTTTCCTCCCCTGGAAAGCGGTGATAAAGCCCCATACGCCAACGACGGTCATGGCGATGAGCCAGCACAGTGCTTCGACTCCGCGCGCCCCCAGGGCAGCGCCACCTAGTAGGTTGCGGGCGGTGTCCAAGATGGGAGATAGCGGTACGTGCCGGATGATGGGGCCAATGCCGCCGGGCAGCGCATCCGCAGGCACGAATGCGGTGGAGAACATCACCATGACCAGCACGAGGTTTTGGAAGAGCAAGGACGCCGAGGTGGGCTTGGGGGCCAACAGGCAGGAGCCATCGATAAACGCGGAGAGGATGATGGTGAGGGCGGCGAAAAGGGCGATGGTAAGGATAATACGACCCGGTCCGGCAGCGTAGCGGGCACCGAGCAGGATCGTGGTGAGGACGACGATGCTGCACGACCACGCGGCGCGGGTGAGATCTGCCAGCAGCCGGCCGACGACCGTGGCCCAGGCGGGCGTCCCGGTGGCGCGGATGCGGTCGTGGATGCCGTTTTCGGCGTCACGCGTAATCGCCAAGGAGGAGCCCCCGGCGGCGAACACAATCGCCTGAATAACGCCGGCGGGCAGGAGGAAGGCGGCGTAATCGATGCCGAGTTCCGTCGAAGCCTTGGCGAAGGTGGCGTAAAAGATGACCATGAACAGGCTGGGTATTGCCACGGCGGAAACCATTACGGCCTTGTTGCGGACGGTGCGCAGGACATTGCGGTGCCACGAGGCAGCGACTGCTCCGAGCGCGTTCACTGGGAGCCTCCACCGGTGTGGGGAGCCTGCTGCGCGATGTCGCCGGACCCGGCGATAGCGAAGTAGACATCGTCCAAGGAGGGCGGAACCAAGGAGACGTCCGCGACCGAGGTGTCGTCGCCATCCCACAAGGCCAGCGCCCGGACTAGGGTGCGGTGGCCATCGGGCGCATCGACGCGCAATACGGTGTCCTCTTGGCGGCAGTCGATGCGGTGTTCTTGCAAGGTGTGGGTGAGGCGTGCGGCATCGTCCGGGCTAGACATCGTGATGAGGCACACCGTGGTGCCATAGCGGTCCTTGAGCTCGGCGGGGGTGCCTTCGTCGAGCACCTTGCCTCCGGCGAGCACGGCGACGCGGTCTGCGAGCTGGTCAGCTTCTTCCAGGTATTGGGTAGTAAGCAGGATCGAGGTGCCGTCGGCCGCCAGCCCGCGGACGGTATCCCACACGGAGCTGCGCGCGGCGGGGTCGAGGCCCGTGGTCGGCTCGTCGAGGAACAGCAGCGCGGGCGGGACAGTGAGGGAGGCGGCGATATCTAACCGCCGGCGCATGCCGCCCGAGTATGCCGAAACCAGGCGGTCGGCGGCGCCAACCAGATCGAAGCGCTCAAGAAGTTCCGCGGCGCGGGCCTTCGCATCGCTAGCTTTAAGCCCTGCCAGGCGGCCAAAGAAGATGAGGTTTTCCTTGCCGGTAAGCTCCTCATCCACTGCGGCGTATTGCCCGGTCAGCGCGATGGAAGCGCGCACCTTGGAAGGATCCGTGGCTAAGTTGTGGCCATCGATGATGGCGGTTCCGCCCGTGGCGGGCAGCAGCGTGGAAAGGACATTGACCAAGGTTGTCTTGCCGGCACCATTGGCGCCTAGGACGGCGAGGATGCCCCCGCGCGGAATGGCGAGGGTCACACCGCGCAGGATTTCCGTTCGCTTCTTGACTTTTCCCAGGCTACATCGCAGATCTTGGACATCAAGCACCAGGTCGCGGCCTTTTGCGTGGGCGCTGGTTGAGGGGACTGCGGTGGCGCTGGGGTCACCGCTAGCGGTTGCCGTGGTGGGGTTTTCTTTCATGATTCATCCCTGGATATACGTCAACGGTCTATTAGACGGCGCACCGATTCTCCTACCGCAGAAGGAAAACCGATTATTGCCCGCGAACGATGGATTGTGGTCCACGGAGCAAGCGCCTGGGGTAGTGCCAACTAATCCTTAGAAAATGATGTATGTCTAGCGGCACCGGGTCGTGCACAGCGCCCCGCAGGAGAGGTCTGCACAGGTCGGCTGATCGGCGGCGACGCTGCAGGTTGCTGCAAAGTTGAGCATACCATAATTAGGCATGGCATGCTTGACAATTAAGTCGAAGGCCTGTAAGCTACCAAGTGTGAGCTAAGAATCTGGGTATTCCGACTAGTCAGGGTCAAACCGCGTGGCTGACCGTAATTCGTATTGTGGCTCGCGCCTCTCAAGCACAAAGGAGTATCCATGGATTCTCGAGAGCAAATCGAAGATAAGATTCTCTGCGGTCAGCCCTTCCGCCCTATTGAGGACCCGGATCTCTATTACGAGATGATGGAGGCGGCGGAGAAGTGTCACGATCTCAACCAGCTTCGTCCACTTCAAACAGCGGAGAAGCAGGCAGTGATGGCAGACCTGCTTGGTGAACTGGGGGAGCGCTTAATGGTTTTCCTGCCATTTCATGTCCAATATGGCTCGAAAATCAAGGTCGGAGATGGCGTGACCTTCAATCGAGGAACTACGGTACTTGATATGGCCCCGGTGACATTTGGCAATGAGGTCATGGTTGGTCCATGGTGTTCCTTCTTTGCTGGCAATCACGCCTTAGACCCCGTAGAGCGGCAATACATGGTGTGTACCGGGGGTGCGATCACCATACAAGACCATGTGTGGCTTGGTGGCAATTGCACGGTAACTGCGGGTGTCACGATTGGGCATGGTGCAGTAATTGGTGCTGGCAGTGTTGTGACAAGAGATATTCCGCCCATGGTACTCGCAGCCGGTAATCCGTGCCGAGTCATTCGTGATATTGGCCCGGAAGATAAGCTCATGGGGGAGTCTTGGGTTCCTGAGTGGCCTAGTTGGATTACGGATTGAGACGGCTGTGAAAGTTCTCGCGGTCGTCCTGGGTTCTGAGGGTGATATGCTGCCATTTGCGCACCTTGGTGTCGCACTTCGAGATCGTGGCCACCAGTTTGTTTTGGCTGGGTTTAGCGAATTCGGCGGGAGTTTTCGTGCAAACGGGGTGGACTACATCGAGTTACCCGGTGATTACCGGGCGTTAATGAAGCGCCTTTTGGGCGATAGTAAAGGCATGATGGACACTGTCTTAGGTATCCGTGAGATGATATCTGACGCCCACGTTTTCGATGTGTTAGAGCATGCCATGGATGGCGTTGACGTGGTCATGTACACCCAATTCAGTGAAGTTGCTCGGTTGTTAGGGGCTGCACGCGGAGTCCCCAGCGTTCGGGTGCAGGTTTTCCCTACCGAACCCTGCCTCCGTTACAGCCTCGTGGATCCGCGAAAACTGGACGGCTCTGTCGGAGCTCTGGTCACCCACTGGATGTCCAATACTCTGATGGCTTGGGCGATGCGCCCAGTGATAGCGGCATGGCGCCGTAGGTTGGGGCTGCGTCAGCGAGCGCTCTCCTCTCCACCAACCACGATCTACCAATTCAGTCCCGCGTTGAGTCCGCCGGCGCCGGAATGGAAAAACCACATTCACGTCACTGGCGAGTGGCTTGACCCGCACCACAGTGAACTCGCCCTAGACCCAGCAGTCGAGGAGTTTGTGGCTGCCGGCTCGGCCCCGGTTCTGGCAAGCTTTGGGAGTATGGTCTCAGATCGCGTTTATGACCTTCAACGATGGACTCGAGACGCGTGCATCGAGCATGGTCTGCGGGCGATAATCGTCGATCCCGATCATGAGCCTGGTGTGAGAGAAGGAATCCTCACCGTCGCCCGGGTCCCGTTCGCGACTGTGCTTCCGTGGTGCCGTGCAGGCATCTGCCACGGCTCACTGGGCACCACCGGGGCGATCCTGCGCGCCGGCAAGCCGTGCCTTGCGGTTGCATTCGGTGGTGACCAACACTTCCATGCCAACGCAGTTTGTCGAAACGGTGCCGGGCCGAACTATATTGACGCCCAGCGAGGCGAACTGAGTGCCCAGTCCCTGGCCGCCGGAATTGCCGATTTGGTAAGTGGAGCATACGACTCCGCAGCCCGCAGGATGCCCGAGTTGCTTGCCACAGACCCGGGTACCGTCGCAGCAGTAGAAATCGTGCTTAATCAGTCCGACCTAGCGAAAGGCGAAAAATGACAGAAATCAGCTGCGAGGGAGTCTTTCCGTTTGTGGCCGGACATCGCACTGGAACCCTCTTGTTTTGCTTCCATCACGCAGGAGGCAGCGCTTCCGTCTATCGTGGATGGGTGGGGGTCAACCCAAGCATTGACGTGGTGCCGGTGGAGCTTCCCGGAAAGGCAACCCGTCGCCGAGAGAAATGGGTAAGCGACTTTGACAAGCTCGCCGATATGTGCGCAACCGAGATAGTAGATCTGGCGGCGGGCGCGCCGATTGCGTTGTACGGCCACTCCATGGGGGCAGCGCTGGCCTACCAGGTTGCTGCCTGCCTGCAGCAGATGCATCGGCCCACTATACCGGAAGCCGTGGTGGTGGCCGCACGGCAGGCGCCCGGAGAAACCGTGCCTGGGGAATACCACTCGTCAATGGGGTTCGGTGCGCTGCGCAGGGAGTTTGAGAAGGTAGGTGGCACACCACCTGAGATCCTTGCCAATGATGATGTGATGAAGCTGCTGCTCGCTGACATTCGTCGCGATTATGTGTTACACGAGGGCTTTCACCATGCAACCACGGTGCTTCGCTCTCCTGTGCTGGCATTGGCGGGGGATAGCGACCCAGCTGTCAGCCCAGAGATGCTTTCCCGGTGGGAAAATTTTACCAGCGGTAGTTTTGAACTGAAGGTCCTGCCGGGTGGGCATTTCTTCCCGCTCGATACTGGAACCGAGTTCCTCGACCTGCTTGCCGGTTTTCTAGCGGGAATTACTGGGAACACTGCCTGGTTAGCGCGGAACAATGCGTGATTGTGACTGTTGAGTAAAGAGGCCCCGATGACCGAACAAAAACCACCCATTACATTTAGGCAAATATCTCAACCTGCCCACCGGCAGATCACGGTGTCGCTGCTATTGGCGGTGCTGGCGGCGGTTTTGTCGCTGGTGCCGGTAATCGTGCTGGTTGAGCTGGTGCGCACCGTAATGCTGTCCTTCCAGGGAGAGCCGATAGATGCGTCAAAGCTGTGGCTGCTAGTCGCGGCGCTCATGGTGGCCACCGTCCTACATGGACAGGCAACCGTGAAGAGCCTCCAGGTAAGCCACCAGGCCGACGGCCTTTTGGGCGAGCACTTACGCCAGCAGCAGATTACCAAGCTGGGTAGGCTCCCGCTGTCTTGGTTTACGCGGACACCGTCGGGGACTGTGAAAACCTACATCGAAGACGACGTCACCAAGATCCACCAGCTCATCGCCCACGCGCCGCACGATTATTCGGCCGGTGTACTCGTACCGCTATTGAGCCTGGGATACATGTTCGTGGTGGACTGGCGGATAGGCCTGCTGGGCCTGGTACCACTGCTGTTGGCAGTGGCCACCATGCCGTTTATGATGCGCGAGTTTCAAGAAAAGGCGGAGAAATTTAAGTCCAGCCAGAAGCAGCTAGACGCCGCCGTCGTAGAGTTGGTGCGCGGCATCCCGGTTATCAAGGTGTTTGTTCCGGAAGGCTACGACGAGAGCATTTTCCTTAGTCGTTCCCGGAGTTTTGGTGGGTTCTATCGCGAGTGGTTGCACGCCACCGTACACCCCACCGCTTTGATGAAGATCTTCACCTCCACCGGGTTTGGCCTGCTGGTGGTAGCCGCGGCCAGCCCGTGGCTCATCACGTCTGCGGGCGTACCAGTGGCCGATGTGCTGGCAGCGTTTTTGATCATCAACAACATCGCCGCGCCTCTGCTTATGCTTTCGCGCACTAACATCATGTTTTCGGAGGCGAAGGCTGCCGCGGCGGATCTCACCGAGTTCTTCAACATCCCGGTATTGCCGCCCGCTGCTGGCGGCAGGGAGCCTGCAAACGCCGGAATTGAGTTGAAAGATTTAAGCTTCTCCTACGTGCCGGACACCCCGGTGCTTTCCGGCATTAACCAAAAACTTACCGCCGGCAGCATCACTGCGGTGGTGGGACCTTCCGGCTCGGGGAAGTCCACGTTAGCCGCGCTCATCCCCCGGCTATTAGACCCCACGGAGGGGTCGGTGCGCATTGGTGGCGTCCCTAGTACTGATCTCCGATCTGACCAGCTCTACCGTAGGGTAGGGTTCGTCTTCCAGGACCCTTACCTTATGCGGATGAGCGTGCGGGATAACATTCGCCTCGCTCACCCGGAGGCCACCGACGCAGACGTGGTTCGCGCCGCCCGCGCCGCCCAGATTCATGAGCGCATTACCCATCTGCCGCGCGGCTACGACTCGGTGGTGGGAGAGGACGCGCAGCTTTCCGGTGGCGAGCAGCAGCGGCTGGCTATTGCCCGGTCCATCTTGCTCGACGCGCCGATCCTCGTGTTGGATGAGGCCACCGCTTTTGCGGATCCGGACTCCGAGGCCGCGATCCAGCGGGCCATTACCGAGCTGGTGGCCGGGCGCACGCTAGTAGTTATCGCACACCGGCTCCACACGATCACCGGCGCTGACCGGATCCTCATGCTGGAAAACGGTGAGGTCACCGAAGCAGGCACTCACGAAGAGTTAGTGGCGGCAGGCAAGGGCTACGCCACGATGTGGGCACGCTACCAAACCGCGCAGGCGGGCATCCAAGGGGAGGAAAAATAATGATCCGCACGCTCTATTCACTGGGCAGTCCGGCTGATCGTCGCCGTCTGGTGCTGGTCCTTACGCTAATTGGGATTTCCGCGGTGGCGTTGGCCATTGGCCTTATCCTCATTGCACTGTTTTTGGACACGCTGTTTAGCGAAGATCCCGCGCAGGCCGCAGCATGGTTGCCCTGGATCATTATCTCCGTCCTCGTCTACGCCGCCGCAGACTGGCCCACTGAGGTTATTGCCCAGGACCTGGGGCATGATTACGTGCTGCGCATCCACCGGCTTATCGCCGATCGCACGGCACAGCTACCCCTGGGCTATTTTGAAGAAGATCGCGCCGGCCAGATCGGTGTTGTAGCCACCAGCGGTGCGCTGTTTGCCGCTAACGCGCCGGCAATGATGCTGCGGCCCATGCTGCACGGTGCTGCCTCGGCCGGTTTGGCTTGCGTGTTTCTCATCGCCGTGGACTGGCGGCTGGGGCTGGTTACCGTTGCAGTGGCTGCCGTGGTGTGGTTCGCCTATAACCGCCTAATGCGGCAGTACCGCGTGGCAGAGCGCCAGAAGGGCGAGCGCAACGAGCACGGCGCCGCGGAGGTGCTGGAGTTCGCCCAGGTGCAGCCGGTGCTGCGCATGGCTGGGCCGGATTCGCTGGGGGAGCGCGCCGTGCGCGCCTCGATTCGAGAGCAGCTTAGCGCCCAGCAGCACACCCAGAAGACAGGTGAGATGATCATGGGTCGTCTGGCTTTAATCATCATGGTCGGTACCGTGGTCATTGATGCCCTGGCCACCGTGCTACTTCTCAACCACTGGCTAGAAGCAGGCACCTACATTGGCGTCATTGTGTTGGTGTTCATCCTGGCTCGCGTTGCTATGTCGGGCATACCCTACGGCGAGGGCTTGGAATCCGCGCGCAATACCTTAGATGAGATCCAAAAGATCCTCGATGCGCGGGTGTTGCCGGAGCCTGCGGTTCCGGCGGCGCCACGCGACTATGGCATCGAGTTCGATGGGGTGGGCTTTGGCTACGAACCCAACACCCCAGTGGTCCGCGACGTGAGTTTCCGCGTGGCGCCCGGAACTACTACTGCGTTGGTGGGTCCCAGCGGCTGCGGCAAGAGCACCTTGCTAAAACTTGCGGCACGCTTCTATGACGTTGACCAGGGGACCATCCGTATCGGTGGTGTGGATATTCGCGATCTTGGCTCCCGGGCGGTGTTGGATTCGCTGGCTATGGTGTTCCAATACGTGTACCTCTTCGAGGACACACTGTATGAAAACATCCGCCTGGGCTGCCACAATGCAACGCGGGAGGAGGTGCTCCGCGCAGCGGAGTTGGCCGGTGTCACCGAGATTGCCCGGCAGCTGCCGCAGGGGTTTGACACCCTGATTAGCGAGGGCGGGCAGAATCTCTCCGGTGGTGAGCGTCAGCGTGTCTCCATCGCTCGTGCGCTACTGAAGGACGCGCGGATCGTGCTGCTTGATGAGGCGACTAGCTCTCTAGACGTGCAGAATGAGCACCTTGTGATGCGCGGTATGAAAACGCTTTCTGCCGAGCGCACCATCGTCGTCATTGCGCACCGGCTGCACACCATCCGCGACGCGGACCAGATTGTGATGATGAGTCCCTCCGGCACCGTGGAGTCTATCGGCAACCACGAGGAACTCATGGAGAGTTCCCCACGCTACCGCAGCTTCTGGGGTGAAAAGAGCGACGCCACCAGCTGGAAGCTGTAGGGACTAGCTGTCGCGGCCGCGTAGATACCGCACCGTGCGCGCCAGTGCGAGATCATCGCACGGTTCGCAGGCGGTAAGGCGGCCTTTTTCCACGCGCAGGAGAAGATCGCAGCACCGCGCCACCAGCTCCATGTCATGGGTTACTACCAAAACGGTCTTGCCCTGCCGGGCTAGGGCGTCTAGCAGGTGGGCCACCCGGTGCATGCGGCACAGGTCCAGCCCGCTGGTGGGTTCATCGAAGACGATTACCTCGCGCTCACTTAGGACTGCTGAGGCGATGGCCACGCGCTGGCGTTCGCCGCCCGAAAGCGACATCGGGTGCCGGGCCCGCTTGTCCGCGAGATCAAGTGCACCAAGCACCTCGGTAAGGCGCGCTTCGTTTTTCCCATCCGGTCCACTGGTGCCGATGATTACGTCGGACTCCACGCTCTCCCCGAAAAGCTGGTGGTTTACGTCCTGCATTACTAAATAGGACTGGCGCAGGCGCTGCCGGGGACCCGAGAGCGAGCGGTTATTGATGTCCACCACGCCGGTGGCCTTAGATTCCAGGCCAGTCAGAACGCGCACAAAGGTAGATTTTCCGGCCCCGTTGCGTCCTACCACGCCGATGACTTGTCCTTGCGGCAACTCCGTGTGGCTGATGCTCAGGGATGGCTCTGTAGCCTTGGGGTAGGTGAACTGTAGCTTTTTGAGCACCATCGTGCCACTTGAAGGGCGTGGCTCGCGGGTCACCTCGGGGACCTGCTGCGCTGAGCGCAAGCCCATGCGGTACAGTTCGGCCTTGTCTAGGGTGCGAAACTCCGAGCCGCTGAGATCATGAGCGATCTGCCCGTCCTGCATAACCAGCACTCGGTCCACGATGTCAACTAGGTAGGAAAGCCGATGCTCAGCGATCAGGACGGTGCGGCCCTGTGTCTTCCACTGCGCGACGATGCGGCGCAGCTCATCGACGGCGGCGAGGTCGAGATTTGATGATGGTTCGTCTAGTAGTAGTACCTGTGGGTGCATCGCGGCCACTGAAGCGCATGCTATTTTTTGTTTCTGGCCGCCGGAAAGTGTGAACAGGTGCCGGTCGAGGAGATGAACCATGCCGAAATCTGCGGAAAGTTCCCCAATACGCTGTCGAATCTCGTTGGGCGCCACGCCGAGGTTTTCGCAGCCAAAGGCGAGTTCGCTGGCTACTTCCAGCGTGAAAAATTGCGACTTGGGGTTTTGGAACACTGAGCCTACGCGTTCGGCGATGTCGTGTGGGTGGGCATGAGTGATGTCTTCGTCGTCCAGCAGCACCTCCCCCGAAATCTGGGCGTCGCAGAACGTGTGCGCCACGCCGTTTATCAGGCGTAGCAGGCTGGACTTACCGCAGCCTGATTCGCCACACACTAGAACTAGTTCGCCCTTCGCCACGGTGAGATTTACGTGGTGCAGCACCGGCTCCGCTGTGTTTTGACCATAGGATAGTGACACATCGTGCAGCTTTATCACGGCAGCATCACTATATTTACCAGTAGTAGGATCAGGGACACGACGAGCACGCTTATGACTATTGCGTCGCCTACGCGGAAGCCTATCTCGCACAGCGTGGTTCGTCGGCGAGGCGAGCCCAATCCGCGGGTCACTGCAGACATAGCCAGCTCGTTGCCGATGCTCACAACGGACGCCAACAGTGGCACAAAGCGGTATTCGAGCATAGCGATCGGGTTGCGCAGGCCCGAGATGCCACGCATCTGCATGGCGGTGCGGATATCGCGGTATTCCTCGAGAATCGTCGGGAAGAACCGGAACATGATGGACGTGGGGATGGTCAGGGCGTCGGGGCTCCGCATGCGCTGCATCGCGGCCATGAATTCGCTGGCCGAGACGGTGCGTAGTAGGTACCAGCAGCACGTGATGCCAGGGAGGATGAGCGAAAGCCCTGCGAACCACGTAGCGCACACGTCCACGATGATGTGGCGCTCGGGCAGGGCCTGTACCACCACCGCAGGAAAGCCAGCGAGCACCGCGAAGGTGAGTGCGTATCGCAGTGCAGCGGCCACCATGCCGGAGGCGAGGAAAAGTGCCCCGGGAACGGCAATGAGCATCCACCGGGCGGTGCTGCCCAGCGCCCCACTGGACCCGGCCGGTGAGATGAGCACCGAGGACACCACGAGGATGACCAGCACCGTGGTGCGTGGGTCCAGATGGAGTCCCGCTGTGTGCGTGCCTGATCCGGGCAAAGTGGGCGACATCAGGCGATTCCTGCTCGCTGGAAGTGCTTGGTGAAGATGCGCCGGCCGAGGATCCCGCCGAGGATCCCGCAGACGAAGGTTACTATCACAATGATGAGGAATAGCCAAGTCATCTGGCCAATAGAGGTGAGGCCATCCGCGAAACTAGCACCATATTTGGTCTGCATGCCGCTGCTCTCTATGTAGCGCCGAGTGGTGAAGAAAAGCGGAATATATGATGCGGTGGGTGACACTGCTATAAAGGCATAGGCGATCACACTGTGTATTGCGCTCGTATACTTGCCGGCGCGCAAAATTAACTCGGCAAACACGGCCATGACCAAGCTGAGCAGCAGTGGCCATATGCCTAAACCAAGCAGCAGGCTGGCGAGGCCGCTGAGAAGAAGGAATATGAAGACCATGCCGGGCTTGTGCACCTTGGCCAAGAACAGCATCATCGGGATGCCCAGGATGAGGGCCTGAACGCTGGTGATCATCACGTAGGTGATGGGGGTGATGCCGATGAAGGCGATGACCACGCCGGCTACCAAGTTGATGACGAAGAAGATGCCGATGTTCATCAGGTCGGTGATGTTCAGCCGTCCTGCTTTTGCATCTTTCGGGGTGGTGTGGGGAGTACTGGGCATGATGTTTCCTTTCAGATTAGGCTGCTTGTGCGTAGCACTGGGTTGGGGGCAAGTGGCTTGTCAGGTGAGTGAAACAGGTGTGGCATGAACTCTAAATTTCGCCTTCTTCTACGTCGCTGCCGACGATGTTGGCGATCAGGTCGGACAATTCTCGGACCGTTGGATGGTTGAATACGTCACGTATGGAGATCTCTACTGACATTTCTCGACGAATCGAGTTAGTAAGCCGCACGGCCGTGAGCGAGTCGGCACCGATGGTGAAGAAGTCATCGTCGATGCTGATCTCCTTGGGCCCGAGGAGTTCTTGCAAGATGGTAACGATACCCGAATCTCGGTGATTACGAGAGCGTTCCCTTGTTTGTGGTTGTTCAAAGGTTTTTCCTTCTAAACTCTTGCGATCAATCTTGCCGTTCCAAGACCGTGGTAGCCCATCAATGCGTGATATCACGCGTGGACGCATATAGGCAGGGAGAGACTCGGCGAGGTGGTTATTGAGTGCTGCCATGTTAAAGCCCTCATGCGTAACAACGTAGAGAACAATGCCATGGTCGTTGACAGCGACGCAATCGCGGAGTTCGTTGAATTTTCGTGCTGTTGACTCGATCTCACCGAGTTCGATGCGGTAGCCGTTGACCTTAACCTGACCGTCCTCGCGCCCCAGGAAGATGATGTGACCAAGGTGATTGTAGAGGGCCTTGTCGCCCGTGCGGTACATTCGTTCGCCGGTGCGGGGGTGGGTGATGAATGATGCTGCGGTCTTCTCTGGGTCCTTCCAGTACCCCATGGCCAGGCCACGTCCGGCAATGTAAAGGTCTCCCGGCACATGCGTGGGTCGGGGGTTCAGGGCCTCATCGAGGATGTACATTCGCTGATTTGCCAGCGGCGTTCCATAGGGAATGCTGGTACGCGAGGCATCATCGACGCCTACCTCGTACCAGTTTGACCATATCGATGCCTCGGTAGCACCCCCAGCAGCGAAAACTGTGCAGTCCCGGAAGAGGGTGCTGACCTGGTAAGCGATATTTACAGGTATCCAATCTCCGCTGAGTAGTGCCGACCGTACGGAGGAACCAATGAGGCTCCGTTCGCGGAGGTGTTCCACGTACATCGAAAAAAGTGCTGGCACAGAGTTCCACAGCGTCACCGAGTGCGTAGTTACGGCATCTGCCCAGCACTGCGGATCACGTTTGTCTGCTGGAGATGGCAACACCAAGGTAGCACCCCGCGCGAACATCCCGAAGATGTCGTATACCGATAGATCGAAGTTTAGCTCTGAAATCCCCAATATCCGGTCGGTCGGAGTCACCCCGAGGCGTTCGTTGACATCGACAATCGTATTGACCGCCGACTCGTGGGTGATGGCTACTCCTTTGGGAGTGCCCGTCGTACCAGACGTGTAGATGACGTACGCAAGCGAGCTGGGTGTCGGACTCGATTCGCTTAAGGCCTGGTCACCTGGCCGATGCCGGGCGACATCGGCCAGAGTGATGACTGTGCAGTGCTCGGCTAACGCAGCGAAATCATCGTCCGGATGGTCCATCGCAACAATGGATGCACCCGCATCGTTGATGATGGAAGTGTTACGCCCCACCGGTTGGTCCACGCTCAGCGGCAAGTAGGCGCATCCGGCCTTCATTGCGCCTAGTACCGCTGCGATCTGTTGTGCGGACTTTTCCATCATGATGCCAACGAGATCACCAGGCGCCGGGTCAGTTGCAGCAATAAGCTGGGCCCACTTATCCGACTGCTCATTGAGTTGCTCGTATGTCCATTGCGTGGTGGCGTCTATCACCGCGAGGTTGTCACCATGCTCGGCAAGTCCCTTCTGATACAGCCCCAGTAGGCTCTTATCCGCTCCGGGGAGTTCCCGGTCTGTGTCGTTGATTCGATCTGCGGTGGGCGCGTTGGTCGTCGGAGCTATGGTACTGGTGGGCGCGTTCCAGAGTTCAGGGGACTCTGCGAGGTGCGAGAGAGTGGCTGTAAGGCTGGTGAAAAGCTCCGCCACCATGTCGTCGGGGAAGATCGCCTCGACCGCGTCCATATTCAGCATCAGGCCACCATCGTGTTCATAGACCTGGAGGTCCATCCATACCTGTGGCGTCTGCGATAGGCCATGATCGATTACGCCCAGGTAAGGACTCTGATCTGACTCGGGGTGCTCCACGACGCCCAGGCCACACGTGAAGACCACCGGCATGGTTACCCGAGCACCGCGTTGCTTAGTAAGCATTCGCTGCACCGACACGCCGGAGACACTGCCGTGATCGAGATTGCTGAACATGCGCCTGTGTAGCGCTGCAGCGCGGTCCCGGAACGATGGTGCACACTGGGTATCCACGCTGAGAATAGATAGGCTGGTGAAGTCGCCAACTATGTGGTCAACCTCGGGGGCGAACCGAGTGCGGTCGAACCGGGTCAGGTTGATGCTAAGTCGCGGCTCATCGCTGTACCTCGCTAGGACTTCGGCGTATACCTCGGCTAGGAATACGGCTTCGGTCATCCCCTCCTCACGTACCCGTTGCTTAATCCGGCGCCACTTCGCAGCGTCCACCAGGGCGTGGTGGCGGCAAAACTGCGAGGTATTAGCGCCGTTTGTGTCGGTCACCGGCAACTGCGGTGCAGGATAAATAGTATCCACTGCCGATTCCCAATAGGCTTGGTCACGCTTATGGATGTCGCTGTGTGACAGTTCAATCGTGGCTTCGACATAGTCTTTAAATGAATAGGGGATTGCCGGATCGAGACTGTCTACGCCGTGGTCGTAGGCCTGCTTCCACTCACGGAAAATGTGGAACATGCTCCAGCCGTCGATAAACAAGTTATCGAAACTTAAAAGCAGTCGACCCGCGTCGGGCTCGGCTACGTAGCGCACGTCAAAGCATGGCCACTGAGTGGGATCAAACTTCTGGCGGGACATTTCCTCTCGGATTTCATCGAGAGTATCCTCATTGTCGGCGTTGCCGGAGCGAATGAGGGCAATGCGGTAGCGTGGTACTTCGGGCAACACACGCTGACTCAATCCGTCCTCACACACGACGGTGCGCAGCATGGGATGGCGTTTAATCAGGGCATTGAACGCGTCTTCCACTCGCTCCGGGTCTAGGCAGGCAGTGGACATTTCAAAGTAACAGTGGCTGGAAACGTCGCCGAGTTCGATGGCTCCAGAGCTGCCGATGAGATAGGACTGCTGCACCTCAGTCAGCGGGAACGGAGCGTACTGTTCAGACCCGTGAACAATCTTGGGAAGATCCGATTGCTGGTGGGGGACTTCGGCTATCTGGTCAATTCGGGCGGCCATGTCGCGCAGCAACGGAACGTCAAAGATATTCTCTAACGGAAATTCCACGCCAAAACACTGTTCGATGGTACGGCGCAGGCGTGTTGCTGTGAGAGAGTCACCACCCAAGCGAAAGTAGTCTGAGTTCACGTTGGAGCTGGTGTGCAGCAGCTCATCCCAGATATCGATGAGCCGTTTCTCGGTGGCGGTGTGCGGAAGTTCGGTGACAGCGGGCTCGTTGTCGAAGTATTCCGGCACTAATGCTGTGAGCGCTTTGCGGTCAATCTTGCCGTTGCTGGTGAGTGGAAACTTCGCTAGCTCCAGGATGCGTTTCGGTAGCATGTACTCCGGAAGGCGGGTGGCCAGTAGGTTTGTAGCCTTGGCATAGTCAGAATCGCATAGTGTGACCGATTCGTTGGAACTAGCGCGTTCGGCGATGATAAGCGCCGTCGTTTTAGTGATCTCTACATGCTCTACAGGTTTCCACCCAGTGCGCTGCAGGATTTCTTTCCAGCTGCGGGCGCTGAGTAGTACTGTACCGGTTTCGGCCCGAGCGTCCGTGGTATTGTTGGCAATAAATGCGGCGGTGATATCGGACATCGGGGAGGGGGCAGTGGGCTCTACCACCACCATCGTTGCTCCAGGGGCGCTGAGGCCCCAGGCCTCACAGAGCGTTTTCTCGATGTCCTCGCTCTGGTGCAGCGTCTGGTTGCACAGCACCAAGTCCGCCTTCGTCACTGCCTCCCCAGGAGTCGGTTGGGGCGTGCTAGTGACTCCGAGCTGGCGGTACGTGAAGGTGTTACCAACACGTTGTCCGGCATGTTCGAGGTGATGACGATAGGGATCAGCGAGCACGTATGCGCTCGTCCCCGCGATAGCCGCGTAGTCCGCAGAGGCCTCGGGCCGGCGTGACCCGATCTCAAGAATCTTGAGCTCGCTGGTTGAGTGGGTACTGCATTCACGCACAACCGCGCCGAGGACCCGGTGAACCAACCGACCCAACGGACGGGTTGCGAGGAATTGCTCCACCGACATCGAATCTGGGCTTTGGATGAACTCAGCGATACTGCGCTGCTTCTCCGCCATTACGAAGGCTTGCTCGAAGGGGGTGACAAAACGCTCTAACGCGCCGAACGACTCGTCGTCTAGAAGCAAGTCTGCGGTAGCCGGGTGTTCATCTGCTTTGCCTAGCCATGTCTGCCAGCGATTACGGTGTTCGCGGAGGTGGTTTGGGGTCCCCACGCCGGTGAGTTGCTCCTCCCAGCGTCGCATCACTGAGAAGGCATATGCGGTCTGTAAATGCTCATCGTGCTCGACGGACGTGCGGATGTCGCCCTCGGTCAGCACGTCGTTGACTTTGGCGCGCAATGACGTCGCAAACTGCTCCGGAGTAGTTCGGGCAACATGTGACGGTGTGAACTGAGCAAACGTAACCAAAGATGGTGACGATGATGCACCTTGGTGCGTGATACACACGGCACGCTCTATTGGCAGCAACGCTTCACACGCGGACTCGATCTCGCCGAGTTCGATGCGGTGGCCACGAACTTTGACTTGGTTATCCGAGCGGCCTAAAAACTCGATCGTCCCATCGGCCCAGAACCGGCCCATATCGCCTGTGCGGTACCAACGTGAGTCCTCCGAGATTACGAACTTAGTTTCGGTGAGTCCGGGGTCGCCGACATATTGTGTAGCTACGCCCAGGCCGCCAATCCACAGCTCCCCCACAGAATAATCGGGACAGTCCTGGCCATTGCTGGACACCACCCGGTACATCTGTTTGGCAAGCGGCCGACCATAGGGAATTGAGGTCCACTCGGGTGACACTACATCGAGGTCGAGACCATTGGACCAGATAGATGCCTCCGTCGCACCGCCCATAGCTAATAGGTGTGCCTGCGGGGTAACCGTGCGCATGCGCTCAGGCAGGCTGGTATCAATCCAGTCGCCAGATAGCAGAACATGGCGTATGCTGCTGAGCTTGCCCGGTGTCCGATCAGCCGCAGATAAAAGCATCTCAAACAAAGTAGGCACCGAATTCCAGATAGTTATGCCTAAACTATCCACCAGCGATACCCACTTCTTGGCGTCGCGGCGCGCATCATCTGGGATGGTTACCAGTTCGCCGCCAGCAGAAAGGAGCCCGAAGGCGTCGTACACCGAGAGATCGAAATCAAAGGAAGATACGCTTAGTAGGCGGTCTGTCGGACCAACGCCCAGGCGACGGTTGATCTCGCTAATGGTGTTCCATGCAGCACCGTGGCAAATCTCGACTCCTTTTGGTGTTCCAGTGGTCCCAGAGGTGTAGATTACATAGGCTGGGTCTTGTGGATGCAGCTGCGGAAGATTGGCTGTGCCGGTAGCGCTCGTGAAATCTACTACCTGAACTGCAGTTTCGCTCAGAACCTTATCGGGTCGGTCAGTAATCAGATGCGTTACTTGGCTTGCCCCCAAGAGAGCGGCAATACGAGATTCCGGTTGCTGTAGACTCACCGGTACATATGCTCCGCCCGCCATCATCGCGGCTAGCGCACCAATAATCTGGCGAGGACCACGCTCCACCATCACTGCAATCAAAGCGCCTCGCCCAACCCCGGAATTCACCAAAGCAGAGGCGATGGTGGTGGCTTGCTCTTCCAAATCTTGGTAGGTAATAACGTCGCCGCTTGCACTGCGAATGGCCGTGGCCTGGGGGTGGCACCGTGCAGCGGCAATCACCTCATCGACAAGGGTGGTGTCAGGCAGCCGCCAAGAGGCAACTTCGGCACGTGACGCTCGACGGGCCTGCGCTCCTGGGCTCTCTACCGGGTCTGAATGCGAGAGATCGTCGGTGATTGCCTTGTCAATCTCCATCACTAGGGTGGCGAAGAGATCGTCCAGCATCTTCTCGGGGAACAACTGTTCAACTGCGTCGCAGACGATTAGGAAGCCGTTGACGGTGGTGAAGACTTGGAGGTCAATCCACACCTGGGGGGTCTGGGAGATCATGTAGCTAATCTCTCCGAAGGTATCTATAAACTCTTGGCCAACCAGTGGGTCTCCCAGGTTGCAGGAGAACACCACGGGAGCCAAAACTTGCTCACCTCTGGAAGCACGTAGGTCTCGCAGCACCCGCACCGCCGAATACTGTGAATGTGACGAATCCTCATAGAAAGAGGCCTGTATATCCTTGAGGTCCTCGCTGAAAGTGCGGCGTGTGGACTGATCGATACTGGTGAGTGTCAGGGCGGTAAAGTCTGCGACGACATTCTTTATCGCTGTGTCTGAACCGCGGTTGAACAGAGGTACGGCCATGAGGAATTTTTTATTCTCGCTCCATTGGCCGATGGTGCGGGCGTAGGCGGTCAGCAACACCATTGCTGGGGTAGTAGCGTGGTGTTCACACACCTCACGCAAGCGCGACCAAGTTGCCGAATCGAATGATCGACTGCGGCGTACAAACCGGTGTGCTTGTTCCTTGTTGGTGCCGTGGCTCATCGGCAAGGTTGGGGCACCCGGCAACTCGGAGAGGCGATTGCGCCAGTATGCCTGGTCACGGTCGATATCGGCGACGCCTTCGCGAGCGTGTCCAGCGAGGTAGCGAGCGAAACTCCACGACGGGTCGGCGTCGGGGGCTTCACCGGTGGCGTAATGGTGGGCGAGGTCGTGCAAGATAATTTGGAAACTCTGCACATCGCACACAAGCAGGTCGATATCGAAGTGAATAACTGCTACATCCTGAGGGAGGAGGCTGACTTCTAAAGATACCACATGGCCGGTAGCTATGTCCAACAGTCGGTGCGAAAGGCGTTCGCGCGTGGATAGCAGAGCTTCTTCGCGCGTGGACTCGTCCATCTTGGTGAGGTCATGAACGAGGATGGTGGGGTGGGGCGGCTCTGGCAGCACATATTGCTTGCCATCTTCGGTGTAGCAGGCGCGCAACATCGGGTGGGAACGTAGCAGCGTCAGCCAGCTTTGTTGCAATCGGTCGATATTGATACTGCGGGATTCGACCTCTACGTAGCCGTGGGTGCCCACCCCGCCCAGTTGCTGCGAGGAATTGCGGCCAATCCAATAGGCGTATTGGACATCTGTGAGGTCAAAGGGTACGGAATCGTCGATGGGAGCGGCAAACCCATCTTTGGGGGACTCAATGGCGTCAGTGCTGTGGTTTGGTGTGGATTCTACAAGCATCTTCGCCCACTGCCTTACCGTTGGGGCGCGCATGAAATCTCCAAAGGAGACGCGGTGTCCCTGTTTCATCCAATCAGCGAGCAGACGGACTGTTGGAAGTGACTCCAGGCCGTGGGAGAGCAGGTTGTCGTCGATGCCGATTTCGGCATCTTCGCCGAGGATCTGGTGGAGCGAGGCGAGGAGTTCTTCGCGAATTTGTTCCTCTTTGATCATGGTCTTGTCCTCTCAGCTTTGTTCGGATTCACGGTCAGTAAATTGCGCTGCCGCGAGAGCACGCAGCTTTTTCTTGTCGACCTTGCCGATGTTGATCAGTGGAATTTCGTCGACAGTGATCACCTGGTCCGGCACCTTGTATCGGGCTACGCCTCGGGTGAGGAAATCATCCAGAATGGCGGAGCGGTTAACGCCTGGTTGGGCGACGATGGCTGCAACGGTGCGCTCTCCCAGTGCTCTATCTGGCATTGGGAAGACGGCTGCAGCACTAATGCCTGGAGTTCCAGACAAGAGTGTCTCGACCTCAGAAGGGGAGACGTTTTCGCCCAGGCGATTGATCTGTTCAACCACGCGCCCGCACAGCACCAGGTTGCCGTCCTCGGTAAGGTAGCCACGGTCACCGGTGCGGAAGAAACCATCCTCGGTGAAACAGTCCGGGGTATCGCGGTTTCCTTCGTAGCCGAAGAAAGTATAAGGGCCCTTTTCTAGTATCTCTCCCGGCTCGCCTCCCGGGCCATCGATTACCAACTCGTCAGCATCAGAGATGGGACGACCTTGCGTGCCAAGAATCACCGCTGGAGGGTCATCAATACGCGTGAACGTAGTGATGCCTTCACCCATGCCATAACCCTGGTGGATACGCACACCGAAACGATCCTGTATTGCCTCACCTAAGCCGTCGTTAAGCGCCGCTGCGCCAATGATAATTCGCTCCAAGGAAGAGAAATCTGCGGGAAACCACTCTGCGGCCTCCACCCACACCTGGGCTACCGCAGGAACTAGTGCAGTCAGCGTGACCCCGTGGGTCGCAATGGCCGGAAACGCCTCATCGAAGGCTGCGCTGGTGCACAGAACCACAGTGCCGCCCGAAAGCAAGGTGCCCAGAATCCCGGGCTGAGCTAAGGCGAAATCATGAGAGGTAGATAGAACCGCCAAGTATACCGTATCTGGCCCGACGCCGCAGCACTGTGCCGCCGCACGGGTGTTATATGCATACGCCTCATGTACCCGGGGAATTATTTTTGGCATGTTCGTGGTTCCGCCAGACAAAAGATTCAGCGCAACGCTGCGTGGATCCGGCCACTTAGTAGGCGGAGAACATTTGGTAGAAATCGGGGCAGTGAAGAGACCTGGCAGAACTCGGTACGAGGACTCCTTGTCGTGCGTGGGTCCGTTATCGGCCCACAGTTCTTTGAGTCCGAGCTCGCCGGGTCCCATAGCCTCTACCATGGCTACGGTGTCAAAACCGAGATGGTCGCGGCTACCGATATAAGCAACTGGGTGTAAAGACTCACACAACGCTGCAACTTCGGCCTCTCTATGCGCGGGAAGCAGCAGGGTTGGGATAGCACCCACGCGCATCAGCGCAAGCAGAGTCACCACATACGCTGCGGTGTTTGGCAGTTGCAGTAGCACGTGGTCTCCTGGCGAGAGGCCGCTTTCTCGTAGCTCCTCGGTGAACACACAAAGTGATTGCTCGAGTTGTGCGTAGGTCAGGTGTGCGTCGTCAGCGATGACAGCTACATGGTCCGAATAAATCTCGGATGATTCGAACAGTTCCTGGCACAGGCTTTTTCGGGCCAGGTGGCCGGTGCCTTCGTAATGCTTCAACACACTGTTGCGGTCGATATCGCGCCCTCTCATGCAAACTCCAAATCAATCGTGCCTGTGCCGGAACGGCAGGTGAGGCCGCCGTCGACACCAACGTGCTTACAAATGCTTAATGTCTTCTCACTGGCCGCAAAATCGATGTCGGTTATGTGGGTAATCCCGTTAGGATGCGGGGTGCTGCGATGGGTATCAATGGCAAAGGGGGTCACGAAAAGTGGGATCGCCCAGTCGTCGGGTGACAGACACCAGCAGGCGAGCCGTCTGCCAGCGGGATCCTTGCGGGAGAACGGGATTGTCAGGCTCTTGGTTTGATGAGAATCAAAAATCTCCTTTATGTGGTCAAATTCCTTGCGCTGCGCCTCCAGTACCACCCGTGAGTACCCCTGTGACATGGTGGCGAATCTGTCATAGGAGTCGACGAATTTTCCATTGCCAGTAAGGTGTAAAAGTTGGCGGAAAAACGGTGGTACGTCGGCTCGCTCTCGTATCTCCAGGTAGGGACCCTCGCAGAAATAAATAAGCGCGCTTGCAGCGTTTTTCTGTTGTCCTGGTTCAACGTCAAAGCCGCGCGAACGGAAGTAATTAATTGAGTTCTCTAGGTCGTCTGCTTTATAGATAATGTGTCCCACATTAGCCATTTCGTTGTTCCCTCTCCGTGAAGAACGGAAGTAGTGAGGGTACGTTCTCCTGTAGCAGGCAGGTGGCATGAGAACCGGCCACGGCATGTATCTGCAGGTTGCCGAGCACGGTCGCTGGCCAATCGATGTCTCCGCCTAGGCTCGGGTAAAAACCAGTTACACCTTCGGTAGGCTGCAGTACGACTACATCACCGAAATAGACATCGGGGACGTAGTCGATGGTTCCGAGTAACGAATGCCGGAAGACATCGTATAGGATGTCCAGCATCCCGCGAGTGGACTCGGAGTCTGTGTCGAATTCACGGATGCTTCGGTAGATGAGTTTGCGGCGCGCCCTGGGACTCAACACCGCCATCTTTTGGAAGAATTCCCCGATATCTGCGTATGGGCCTTCAAGGGTACACAGTTCTTCGTCACTGATATTGCGGTTGATGCCATCAAGGGTGTGCTCCAGGGCTGCTGCGAGGGTTTTGAGGTCGAAGTTCGCCCCCATTGCACTTAGGTCAGCGTTGAAAATGCACCCATAGGCGAGCTCACACAGTAGTTCATTAGTGACCCGGTGCGGGCACTGGTGGGTGCTGATGCAAGTTACCTGGCGCACGTCGCGGCCGAGTTCGGTGAGCGCCTTCGCGGTCTCCAGCGCTAACATACCGCCAATGCAGTAGCCGACCAACTGATAAGATTCCATATCCAACTCATCAAGTTCCTGGGCGTAGCTCTGGGCCAGATCCCTGATCAGCGTACGGGTTGTGTAGTCCAGGAATCGATCTGCGTCACCAGCGGTAAAACCAACGTGGGCAATCTCTGGCTGGCGTTGAAGCAGTTCGGGCATCAAGAACTCGTAGTCCTTCAGGCGGCCAGTGCCAGCGTGGATCATCACGCGGCAGAACGTTGCGTCCTTCGGCAATCGGTATACATGCAGATTTGAAGACCCAGTTGGAGAGCCACTGGCTACAGTAGACAGAGCAGTCAGTTCAGGGGAGGTATGATTAGCAGAATTAACGGCTTTTAATGCTTCGGGTTGACAGCTACTTCCTGCAGCCTGTGCTAGCGCGGAAATGCCTGCGATGGTTGGCACCTTGAGTACGCCACGCATAAGGGCGTCCCACGTGTGCTGCTGTAGGCCAGGTATTTCTTGGCGGAGCCGGGTTACCGTTTCGGCCATGAGCAGTGAGTCACCCCCAAGCGCATAGAAGTCATCATTGCGCCCAACCTCCGTGGTGTCGAGGACATCGCGCCAGATAGTCGCTATCTGCTCTTCCGTTTCGTTGCGTGGAGGATCGATCCGGTTGTTGGGGCTTCCCACCGGTTCTAAGCAGAGTTGCGCTAGGGCCTTGCGGTCTACCTTGCCATTTGAGGTTAACGGCAATTCCGGTAGTACATTGACGGAAGCCGGAACCATGTAACCCGGTAGGTGAGCACGCAGGTAGCCCAGAATGTCTTCACTGTTGAGCGTGGGGACATCGTCGTCATCGGCACCAACGATGATGAGTCGTTGCCCGCATTCGCGCAACGGGTCACTAGTGTTTGGGTACTCCGCGATGCGGTGCATCTGGGTATCCCTGAAGACCTGATCCCACTGCGCGTCCTCGATGAACACCTTGTGTGATTCCGCACGGTGGTCCGTGAAATCAACCAGATTCATCTTGATGGACACCGAGATAAGGGCTGCGTAAAGTTCAGTGATCGGCTCTACTATGACGATCACGCCCCCGGGGCGGCGCAGCTGCTTTAAGCGGGTGAATGACTCCTCGATATTTACTGAATTATGCAGTACGTTGGCGCACAAAATGATGTCGTAACCGCCGAACTCTACATCTTGCGATGTGCAGTCTGAGTTCATATCAAACAGGCCATAGGTCATGGCACCACAATGCGCGAACATTTTTTGGGCTTTATGTAGGAAGAATGTCGAAATATCGGTGAAGCGGTATTCGATTACGTTCTCGGGGAGTCGGCTAACAATTTTTTCCGTCGTAGCACCTATGCCAGCGCCGACCTCGAGGATCCTTACCGGATGATCAGCGTGGTGCTCGGCAATGCCGATCACTGCCTCTGCGGCCGCAGCATTCATCGCCTTGCTAATGCGGTTTTCGCCGTAAATGGTGCGGGCGTTATGGGTATCTCCCTCCGGGAAGAACACCTCGGTGGGACTGATCTCTCCGCGCAACTGGGAAAGAAGCGCCTCAGCTGCGTGCCGTTGGTAATTGAATAATTCCTTACTGTTATTGATTTCCGCTTCCATGTTGCCGAACTGATCCCAGGCCTCTCCGAACACGAAGAAGTCCAGGGTCTGTTGGCTGACAGTCCAACCCTCATCATCCTTAGTGGCTAAGCCTTCTCCAGTCAGAATATTGAGCCAACGGGTTATGAGTTCGCGATACTCTTCGGAGGGATGGATCGCCGCGGTGATTTCCGTAAGAGTGTGGTATTTTCCTGCAACGAGGAAAACACCGGCTTGTTGGAAAGCCGCGAGCAAAGCAGCCATCGCGGCTTCGTTTCCCAGCCGCATCCATGTGGCAAATATTCCCGTGTCAAGGCTCGTATCTGCAGGTGTCCAGCGCTGCTCAAGCATTGTACGGAGCTCCGAGTTTCTGATTTGCCCAGCATCCTTGAGCTCATCTTTGTCGCTCTGTGCATCAGTGACGAAAGCATGTAGTTTAATTGGGTCACTGGTTTCCTGGGTGAGTACTATAGCGCGTTCGACGAAGTCGTTGGATTCGAGGACTCCTTCTATCTCGCCGGTTTCCACTCGATAGCCGTTGATTTTTAGTTGATTGTCCCGACGGCCGTGAAACTCGATTACGCCGTCTGGGCGGTAGCTTCCTATATCCCCGGTAGCGTACATACGTGTGCCATGCTTTTCGGAAAAGAAAAATTTCTCTGCTGTGGAGGTTGGATCGTTGAGGTAACCGGTGGCTAGGCTTTCCCCGGAAATATGGATTTGCCCTCGCACCCAGTCCGGACACTCATTGCAGGCCTCGTCGAGCACCCACATTCCTTGGTTGGGTAACGCGGTACCATATGGTATGCTAGTTTCATTTGTGTGACAGGTCATCGGGTGGAAAATCGACCATATTCCGCCCTCCGTGGCGCCGCCGAGGCTGATGAGTTCAGCATTAGGGAAGTGGGGTGCAGCATGCGCTGGGAGAGTGCCCGGGATCCTGTCTCCGGACAGCATAACCAGGTCTAGGCTGAGGATGTTCGGGTGACGGGTCACCTCTACCTCTCGCACAAGCATTTGGAACAGTGCAGGAACAGAGTTCCAGGTATCGACGTTGTTATCAACAAGGAAATCGATCCATTTGCTGGGGTTTCGCGATTCCTCGTCTAACGGCAGGACCAAAGTGCCACCGCTTGCGAAGGTACCGAAGATGTCATACACGGATAAGTCAAAGGATAACTTCGATACCCCCAATACCGTGCGTCTTTTATTTCGGCCGAGGAGATTGTTCACGCTATCTATGGTGTTCATTGCAGCCGAGTGCGTAACGACAACACCTTTTGGAATTCCGGTGCTGCCTGAGGTGAAGATGATGTAGGCGGTTTCGGTGGGGGAAACCGGTGAGGCTATGGTGCCACTGTACTGTATCGGGCTGAGAGTATCGACGTTGATGTTGGAGATATCGGTATTTTCTTCGGAGAAATGAGAATTAGTGATGACGTTGGCAGGACGACACGCTTCTATCATTGAACGTTGGCGGATTGCGGGTTGCTCGTGATCGATCGGCACGTAGGCTGCACCAGTTGATACCACGGCAACAGCGGCAGCTATTTGCCATACTCCGTTACCTAGGACGATGGCAATGTAATCTCCGGGACCGACATCAGAGAGCTCATGCTGTAATGCCCCGACGTAGCCAGCCAGATGTTGGTAGCTGTAGGTTTTTCCGCCACACACCAGCGCTGGCTGGTGTGGGTGCTGCTGGACGTTATCCCAAAACCCGTCGTGGAGGCATCGGGTGGTCTGCTGTACGTGGGTTTTGTGAATGCGGTTACGGATGGCGATCGTCTTATCGGGCAAGTGGACTGAATCAGTTTCCTGCCACGCCGAACCGTCGTCGACCAGGCGATCGAGTAGGTCGGTAAATGACTCCCACATGTCGTCGATCAACGCCGGTTCAAAGACGTCCTCTCGCACGTCCCAGTTGACGTTGCAAGAGCCTCCGTCCTGGAATGCCTGACAGTCAATCCATACCTGCGGCGTTCGGCTTACGCCGGAGACAAGGTTGTAGGCCGGACCATTGTTGTGCGGTGTGTCTGCACCCAACGCGCTGGTGAATACTACCGGGATTACCGCGGGCTGCCCGGTAGTGCGGGCTATATCGCGCAACACGTCAACCCCGGAATACGCAGCGTGTGATAGCTCTTCGGATAGCTGCTCCTGGGTTGCGTGCACGCGCTCACTAAAGGTTCCAGTGTGCGGATGGCAAGCATGTAGGGTCATCTCGGTAAAGTCTCCGATAATACGGTTGATTCCGGCAATGGCAGAATCTCGGTTCATCGAAGTGACATTGACGCAAAAGTCACTTGTGGAGGACCAACGGCGCAGTACATCGGCGTAGGCGGTAAGTAGCGTCGCCGAAGGAGTGACGCCGTGAGTGCTTGCTGCGTCGGTGAGCTTTGACCATGCTGCTGGCGAGCATCGCCAGGTACGCCGGGTGAAACGCACCGGCATTTCGGATGTGCGATCGGCTGAGGTCAGCGTCGGCAGTAAGGGTTTGCCGGACAACGAGGGGATGATCTCGGACCAGTACTTTTTTGCATTGGTGCGTGCAGCGAAGCCAGCGGCACTCTGGCTGTGGTGGTTACGGGAGGTGATTATATCCCGAAACGTGGTGTCCTCTAGTTCCGGTAGAACGTTACCTGCGTAGAGAGTTAGAAGTTCCTCGACCATCACCCTCACGCTTACAAAGTCGGCGATGATCATGTCCACCGAAAACTGTAGGATGCTGCATTCGTCAAATTGCAAAAGCTGGAATTCGTGCAGTGGCCAGGTGCCCAACGGGTAGCTACGGTTTTCCAATTTTGCGCGGTGACGAAGATACTCGGCGTCCGGGACATCTGGGTTGTGGCCCGCGAGGTCTACAGCTTGTAGCACCGGCAAACTGCGAGATTTAACCACCTGCAGCGAATCCGGTGGAACGACCACTGCAGAGAGCATGTCATGGCGCTGGATGAGTTCGTGCCAGGCCTGTTCAAGGCGGCTGCGATCAAGGCGTTCCGTTCGTATTTCGGCGTAGCTGTGGCACCCGGTGCCACCCAGATCATAGCCTTCGTTCTGACCGGTTGCGTATGCGCGCTGAATATCGGTCATGGGGAAGGGGGCGAACCGTGCTTGCTCATCATGCGGAACGGCCTCCCGCTCACGCAACCATGCCAAAACCTTTTCCTTATTTGACCTTAAGGCCGCGAGGTCTTCCTCGCGCAAGGAACCCTTGGGTGAACGGTAGTTGAGTCGATCGCCGTTCACCCATAGCGCTATACCGCGGGATTCAAGGTCGTTAATCAGCGCTGTGACATCCATGTTATCTCTCCTGTGTTCCGGTGGTTGGGGTTGTTTCGCTCAATGGGGGAGGTATGAGACTCCCCCAGCGGCCACATCAGACTCTCGAGACTGAGTGGTTCGGCATGCATAGCTGCTTGGACGGTACATGTGGGACCCAGTAATTGTCCGGTGCGCGCCCAGACTGCGCACAATGCCAGGAGGTATTCGGCTTCTTGCGCTTCGTTCTTGGAGCACGCCAACTTGTCATATACTTCGTTCAGAAACTCCGCAATGCCTGCAGGCCAGGTATGGTCGTAGAGGGCGACACGGGTAACGCACGGCTCGATAAGGAGATTCTCATGCAACTGTAGAGTGCTCAAACGATCATCGGCAGCAGTGCTTAGCAAGCCAGCTTGATCTCGTGGGATTGGGGTGTTTGGGTGCCAGATGATGGTTCCGTCAGTCTCGGTGAGCACCAGATTTCCGGCGTGCGTGAAAACAGTTATTCGATGCCCCACGTGAGCGAAATCGTCTGGCTTTTCTGGGTCGTTGTGATTAACCACGCGCAAGCAGAGCGGGGTTTTGCGTATCGAACCGGTGAGCGTAGTGAATATTCCGGTAACTTGGGTGTCGTCATCAAAGCTCCATGGGGTAAAACCGCCGGTAATCCTTCCGATGATATCGAGCGTTGAGAATAGAAAGTGAATGCTACATTCGGCGTCTATGTGGATGATTTTGAACTGCCTGGTTAGTGTTGTTGCGATTTCCAAGTACCGGGATATGGTTGGATTCCAGCGGTAGAAGGTGTTGAGCTTGAACTGCACGTTATTTTTCGCTGCCATCCGGTAGCAATCTACAGAGTCTTTCTTGTGGATCGGGTGCTCCATCACTACATGCTTGCCACGGCTTAAAAACTCTAGGGCGAGCTGCGTGCCGGAACCGCCAACGACGCTAGATCTGACCACCACACAGGCAAGATCAAAAGCGGGGAGATCTTCGATCTTGGTACACAGAGGTACGCCTAGCTGCTCTGCCAGCCGGCGCGACTGTTCGCTGCCCTGAGATAGGATTGCTACCAGCGAAAATTTATCCGCAAGCTTTTTTATCCCGTTGATGTATATACGGCCAAATGTTGTGCCGCATACGACGACGCGTACAGTGTTCATGCGACGGGCCTTTCTAGGTTCTGAGCCGAAATACCGGGGTTTTTAAATGAAGCCTGCATCGTCGTCATCACTCCATTGAGGTGCGTCGGTAGTTGCTGTAGGGCCGACGATTTTAATGTCGACGTTGTAAGAGGCCAGTGACGAGAGGACAGTTTGAGGGGCCGGCAGCTCATAGCCCCATTTCGGCCCGGTTAGTAGTTCGTCGCGGATAACGCTTTTTGTCGCTTCCGCAACAAAAAGAGCGGTGATGAAGGTGGAGTCCGGTGCGTGGACACTGCCTGAGACGCGAACAGGGCGGCCCCGTAGGGTGCCGTGGACAGTGGCTTGGATGGCAAACCAGTGGTTCTTTCCGGCATCGAGTTTGGTCTTCGCTGCAGCTATGTCTGCGCACAAATTCATGAGCGTGGTTGGGTCTGATATGTCGGTTTGTGAGAGCGCACGTAAAAGTAACTGCTGGGTGTCCCGGTCCGGTATGGCCGTGACCCCTATGAGGCGCGGAATAGAGAAATCTTGGGCCATCTTGCGTAGCTCGTTGGTGACGAACGGGCTTGCTATGAGTCCGTCATCGCTTGGGAAAGGTTCCAGATCTTCAGCGTGGATGCTCCCAGGTTGGTAAGCCACGAGGTCGCCGTCGACAATCATCTTCCCAGGATGTCCGTAGGAGTTGTGGGTACTTAGCACCACATCGACCAGACCCGACAGCCCGCCCCGGTCGCGTCCACCAGTGCAGAGAGTTACCGATTGACAGTCGTCGATTAGGCCCGCCAGGTGGCGTAGTAATAGACCGCTGAGACCGGGGGTAGCGCCGGCGTTGACCACGCACGGACGGTTGGTGGGATAGTTGTCGAATGAGTTGGCTCCGAACGGGTCTATATAGCCCACTGAGTCTGGTAGTGCCGACGCTACTGAGGTCTTGAGAAGACATGACGGTCCGGCGCAGTTGACGACGACATCAAGGTCACGGGAAAATTTGTTGACAGATTCCTCGTCGTGAGCGTCAACGATAGCGGTGCGCTCATCTGATGTGTGGTGAGACCGATTCCCGCAGTTCACCATATGTCCGCTAGCGCGCAACAGTGCGGCTACTTGGCGGCCTACTTCGCCATGCGAACCGAGAACCCCCACTCTTGCCGTCTCTCCTGTGCGAACCACTCAATGTCCTTTTCTTAGCGAGCACATAACGCCAAATAGGGCCTGTTTAGGTTAGGCTACCCTGCGCGGCAATGAGTTGCAATAGATAGAGGGTAAAACGGCTCTTCCCAATCTAGAGTGCGTAGCAACATAGCTACCTGGCTGGGGGTAGGGGTCGTTGGGCCGGGTCAAAAGGATAGGCAGGGGGTGTTTTGGTGGTGTCGTGGCATAGCAAGAGGCCCTAGACGGTGCAAGATGGTCGTTATCACACAGTCCATCCAGCCACCTAGGGCCCTGACCATGAACTTGTGCAGGTATCAAGCTCCGGGTTTCGTAGAGGCTGTTTTTCTTGGTTTTCTACGCCACAGAGGATGCGACAGCGGTGGTGGTGGGGACCTGACCCCCATGTGGTGGACACCTGATA